>DASUNK010000086.1:0-14222 GCA_036277195.1 Longimicrobiaceae bacterium
CCCTCCCCCGGAACGGGGGAGGGTGGCGAGCCTGAGCGAGCCGGGTGGGGGCCTGCCATCGGACGCCTCGTCATACGCGGTGCAGGGGCATGGGGGCGGCGTAGTCCTTCTGGAAGAGGACCTGGTAGAGCGCCGCGTCCGAGGCGCGCGACCCCGCGATGGCGCAGCTCAGGTAGTATTCCCACATGCGGCGGAAGCGCGCGTCGTACTTCGCCGGGTCCAGCCGGTGCTGCTCGGCGCGGAAGCGCTCCAGCCAGCGCTGCGCCGTGGGGCCGTAGTGGCGCACCAGGTTCTCCACGTCGCGGATGGCCAGCCCGCTCCGCTCGCACCCCGCCGCCATCTCCGAGAGCTTCGGCTGCCCCGAGCCGGGGAAGATGTACTTCTGGGTGAAGGGGTCGTGGAGGTTGCGCTCCGCGTTGCAGCCGATGGCGTGCACCAGCCCGGTGCCGTGCGGCGGGAGCACGGCCGCGATCCGCGCGAAGTAGCGCCCGTACTCCTTCCGCGGCAGGTGCTCCATCATCCCGATGCTCACCACCCGGTCGAAGCGCCCCTCCACCGTGCGGTGGTCGCGCAGCTCCAGCCGCACCCGGTCCGCCAGCCCCGCCTCGGCGATGCGCCGGTTCCCCCGCTCGCAGTGGCGGCGGCTGGTGGTGATCCCCACCCCCGTGGCGCCGTAGTGCCGCGCCGCGTGCAGCAGCATCCCCCCGAAGCCGCAGCCGATGTCCAGCACCCGGTCGCCCGGGCGCACCTCCAGCTTCTGGCAGATGCGGTCCAGCTTCTGGAGCTGCAGCTGCTCGGCGGTGTCGTCCGGGGTGCGGGCGTAGCCGCAGGAGTACATCATGGTCACCGGGTCGAGCGTGGCCTCGTAGACCTCGTCGCCCAGGTCGTAGTGGAAGCGGGCGTGCTCCCAGTGCCGCTCGCGGAAGAGGTTGGCCAGCTGCACCCGCAGCACCTTCAGCGCGGTGCGCGCGTCGCCCTTCACCCGGCGGTCCAGGCGGCTGCGCAGCAGGAGGGTGAGGAAGCCGGCGACGTCGCCCTCCTCCATCTCCCAGTCGCCGTCCATGTACGCCTCGCCCAGCCCCAGGTTGCCCCCGCTCAGCACCCGGGCGAAGAAGCGGTCGTGGTGGACGCGCACCGCCACCCCGGCGCCCTCCCCCTTCCCCACCGTCACCGGCTCGCCGCGCACCACCAGGCGCAGCGGCCCCTCCAGGTGCCGGTCGAGCAGCTCCAGGAAGACGCGCTCGGCGCCCCCCGCGGCGCGGCGCGGGCGCGGGGGCGGGCTCGCGGTGGCGGGCGGGTCGACGAGGTCGGTCATGGTGATGCCTGCGGGTAGGGTTCAGCGGGCGGCGGCGAGGGGCGGCGCGGCCTCGCGCCGGGCGCGCTCGGCCAGGCGCTCGCGCACGCTGGCGGCGATCACCTCGATCCCCGCCGTGTTCTCCCCGCCGCGCGGGAGGATGACGTCCGCGTAGCGCCGGTACGGCTCCACGAACTCGAAGTGCATCGGCCGTACCGTGCCCAGGTACTGCTCGATCACCGACTCCACCGAGCGCCCGCGCTGCTCCACGTCGCGCCGCAGCCGGCGGATGAAGCGCACGTCGGCGTCGGTGTCCACGAAGATCTTCAGGTCGAAGAGCGCGCGCAGCCGCGGCTCCACGAAGAGGAGGATGCCGTCCACCAGCACCACCCCGCGCGGCTCCACGCGCACGGTCTGGGGGGCGCGGGTGTGGCGGTTGAAGTCGTACACCGGCTTCTCGATGCTCCCGCCGGCGATGAGCGTCTGCAGGTGCCGGTGGAAGAGGTCGTTGTCGAGCGAGTCCGGGTGGTCGAAGTTGATCCGCTGCCGCTCCTCCAGCGAGAGGTGCCCCAGCTCCCGGTAGTAGGCGTCGTGCTCCAGGAAGACGGCCGCGTCCAGGTGGAGCGACTCGTAGATGCGCCGCGCCACCGTGGTCTTCCCCGAGCCGGTGCCCCCGGCGATGCCGATCACGAAGGGTTTCATGGTCCCCATGCAGAGCGGGGCGGCCGAAGCCGCCCCGCCCCTTCCTGCTTCCCGGCTCCGGCCGCGGCTCAGAACGAGTAGCGGACCGAGAGCTGGAGCTGGTAGTTGGAGCCCAGCGTCCGGGTGTCGAACTGCTGGAACTCGGGGTTGAACTGGAAGATCCCCTGCGAGGTGGCGATGTTGGTCCCGGTCTGCGCCACGTGGGTCAGCAGGTTCAGCGTCGACAGCGACGACGCCGTGCGCACCTGCCCCCAGTCCTCGTCGATGAGGTTGAGGAAGTTGTACACGTCCAGCTGCAGCGACAGGCTCTGCCCGCGGATGGACGGGATCGACTGGCGCAGCGACAGGTCCACGAAGTCGAGCCACCCGTTGCGGCAGGTGTTGCGCTCCAGGATCTGGCCGCGCGACTCGCGCAGGCAGTCCACCTCGCTGATGAACTCCTCGAACGCCGCCGCCTGCTGCGCCGCCGTGAAGGTCACCGTGGAGCCCGAGGTGATGTCGCGGAACTGGATCTCGGTCGGGTCGAGCGCGTTCTCCGGCACGTAGATCGGGTCGTTCCCCTGCAGGCCGTCGGCGTTCAGGTCGCCGCGGCCGCTGGCGCCGCCGTACACGTAGGTGAACGGGTCGCCCGAGCGCCCGGTGTAGATCACCGCCAGCGAGGTGGTGAAGCGCTCCCACGGGAAGTTGTAGATCCCGGTGAGGGTGACCTTGTGCGGCTGGTCGAAGGAGGAGATCCCCACGCCCTCGTCGGTGTGCGGGCCCGAGAGCACGCGGCCGAAGCGGTAGTTGGAGATGGCGCGGCTCGAGGTGGCCGAGATGACGTCGCGGGCCCTCGCGTAGGTGTAGTACGCCCGCGCCTCGAAGCCGGCGTTGAAGCGGCGCTGCAGGCCGGCCGTCAGGTTGTACGACCAGTCCTTGCTCTGGTTGACGACGTCGATCACCTCGGAGAAGCGGGTCGACACCACCTGCGCCGACGACACGCCGCTGGCCGCGATGGCGCCGAACACCGTGCGGCCGTTGCGGTCCGTCCCCACCCCACCCGGGTTGGCCAGGTTCAGGTCGCGGTAGAAGAACTGGTCCACCGCGCGCGTGTACATCCCCTCCAGCGAGGCCACGAAGCCGAAGGGGAGCTCGCGGTCGAGCGCCAGCGAGCTGCGGAACGAGGCCGGGAAGTTCAGGTCCTCGTCCAGCACGTTCACCGGGCCCACCACGCCGGTGGCGATCCCGGCGCCGTTCTGGCACGCCCGCGGCTGGTTGTCGGGGTCCGCCACGAAGGCGGGGGCCCGCCCCGGGGCCGAGGACGAGGTGCTGCAGTTGAGGAAGGCGATGCCGGTGCCGTCGTTCTGGAAGGCGTTGCCGATCATCACGAAGGCCGGCCGGCCCACGAACACCCCCAGGCCGCCGCGCAGCTGGGTGGTCCCGTCCTCGGTCACCTCCCAGTTGAAGCCCAGCCGGGGCGAGAGCTGGAGGTTCCCCGAGGGCACGTTGTCGGTGCGGCGGCCGTAGATGCTGTCCACCGACGGGGTAAAGAGCGGCTCGTCGAAGAGCACCGGCACGTCGCCGCGCAGCCCCGCCGTGATCGACAGGCGGTCGCTCGGCTCCCACTGGTCCTGGATGTAGAGCCCGAACTGCGCCGCGTCGAAGACCGCGTGCGGGAGCGGGTCACCCGGGTTGCGGGCGTTGATCGCCACCCGGTAGGTGGTGGGCGTCCCGCTCTGGAAGTCGGTCAGGTTGTTGAAGGTGTAGACGCCGTACGAGCTCTCGGCGAAGAAGTTGTCGATGTGGTAGAGCTCGTTCTTGGTGCCGATGTCGATGCGGTGGGCGCCGAGCTGCCAGCTCAGGTTGTCGGTCACCTCGAAGATGCGCTGGTCCAGCGTGTTCCCCTGCGAGAACTGCTCGGCCCCCGCGCGCAGGTCCTGCGGCCCCGTCTCCACCGTGATCTGCGGGAAGTTCGCGTTGGGGGTGCGCGAGTCGCTGATGGTGCTGTAGCCGACGATCAGCTCGTTGAAGAGGTCCGGCGAGAAGTTGCTGAAGAGCTGCAGCACGCTGGAGTGCTTGGTCGACTCGAAGAAGTAGCCGTTCGAGCCGAGGCTGAACAGGCTCCCCGAGCGGAAGAAGTTGTCGTCCTCCGCCCGGCCGTAGTTGTGGCGCACCACCACCCGGCTGTCGAAGAACTCGGGGAGCTGCAGGTCCAGCCGCCCGAAGATGTTCGTCAGCGGGTTGTTGTTGTCCACCAGCCGCGCGCTCCCGCCCTCGAAGCCGTAGCCCTGCAGGATGGCGTTGAACTGGTTGATCTGCGCCTCGGTGACCGTCACCGGGGTGGGCGCGCCCGAGGGCTGCCCCAGGAAGGGGCCCGCCGCGGGGGTGGTGCGGTCCTGCCACTCCGGGTTCACGAAGAAGTGCAGCCGGTCGCGGATGATCGGCCCGCCGAGCGAGAAGCCGTACTGCGTCTGCTCGTACTGGTTGATGTAGTTCTGGCTCCGCGCCAGGTCCTCGTTGCGCGTGTAGTAGTAGGCCGAGCCGCGGAAGTCGTTGGTGCCGCTCTTGGTGACGGCGTTCACCAGCAGCCCCGCGAAGTTCCCCTGCCGCACGTCGAAGGGCGAGAGCAGGATCTGGTACTCCTGCACCGACTCGATGGCGATCGACTTCCCCTGCGCCTGGCCCCCCGGCTGGCCGGTGGTGCCCAGGCCGAAGAGGTCGTTCTCGCTGGCGCCGTCGATCTGGATGTTGTTGAAGCGGTTGTTCACGCCGCCGCCCGAGAGCCCGGGGCCGGTGCTCGACACCTGCGGCGCCAGCCGGACGAAGTCGGTGAAGTTGCGGTTCAGCGTGGGGAGGCGCTCGATCGTCGTGTCCGAGATGGTAGTGGAGAGCCCCTGGTTGGTGGCGGCCAGGATCGGGTTGCGCTCCGCCTGCACGGAGAGCCCTTCCAGCGCCACCGCCTGGGCCTGGAGGGTGAAGTCGATCCGCAGGTCCTGGCCCAGCGACACCTCCAGGCCGCTGCGCGTCTGCGGCGCCCGGCCCATGGTGGTCACCCCCACCGAGTACGGCCCCCCGACCGGGAGCGACGCGATGCGGTACCGGCCGTCCTCGCGGGTCACCACCGTGCGATTGAGGCCGGTGGCGACGTTGCGGACGGTGATCTGGGCTCCCGCGATGCCCTCACCCTCGGGGGTGGTCACGCGGCCACTGATGGCGCCCGACACGACCCCCTGCGCGTGCGCCGCTCCCGCCCCGCCGAAGGCAAGGAGCAACGCCCACAGCAGCAGAGCTGCCGTCTGCGAACCTCGTTTCATCATGTCCCTCTGGGAGGAAAGAGAAGAGTGATGGGGGGTGGAAACCCGGCGCGCCGGCCGGTCAGCAGGGAATGCTATCGGCCGACCGTAGCGCGGGATAGCGCGAAATGTAACGCATCGGCCACAGTCGGCAAGGAGGTTGAAAGGGCTCAGATGCCTGGCTCGGGAGAAAGTGCTACGGCTTTTTAGTCCTGAGTCCTAAGTCCTGAGTCCTGAGCGGCATCGGCGCGGAGGCGGAGTCCGGATGCGCTCCGGAAGGTCGTACTTAGGACTTAGGACTCAGGACTCGCCGTTCATCACGTAGCGGAGCACGTCGTAGCGGGTGATGATCCCCGCCAGCGCGCCGTCGTGGCGCACCAGCACGGCCGGGTTCTGCCGCGAGAGGAAGCGGGTGACGGCCGGGAGCTCCACGTGCGAGTCCACCACCGGGAGGGGCGCGTCCATCAGGTGCTGGACGGACTGCTCCAGCACCTTGACGTCCTCCAGCACCCGCGCCATCAGGGTGGCCTCGGCCAGGTGCCCCACGCAGTCGCCCTCGAACACCACCGGGAGCTGGGAGATGTTGTGCTCGGTGATGAAGGAGAGCGCCTGCCGCACCGGCGCCTCGGGCGCCACCGAGATCAGCCGCCCCGGCGCCTGCGACTCCTTCCCCCGCAGCACGTCCACCGCCGAGACGCGCGCCGGCTCCAGCATCCGGTTCTCGCGCATCCACTCGTCGCTGAACACCTTGCTCAGGTAGCGCTCCCCGGTGTCGCAGAGCACGAAGACCACGCACGCCTCCGGGTCGTCCACCCGGCGCGCCGTCTCCAGCGCCACGTGGGCGATCAGCCCGGTGGAGCCCCCCACGAAGAGCCCCTCCTCGCGGGTGAGGCGGCGGGCCAGCGTCATGGCGGTGCGGTCGTCCACCGAGTGCCACTCGTCCACCAGCGAGAGGTCGAGCGTCCCCGGGAGCTTGTCCTGCCCGATCCCCTCCACCTTGTACGGCGCCGACTCGCCCTTCTCCCCCGTCGCGGCGAGGCCGCACAGGATGGAGCCCACCGGGTCGCCCGCGATCACCCGCACCGCCGGGTTGCGCTCCTTGAGGTAGCGCCCCACCCCGGTGATGGTCCCCCCCGTCCCCGCGGCCGCCACGAAGTGGGTGACGCGCCCCCCCGTCTGCTCCCAGATCTCCGGGCCGGTGGTGCGGTAGTGGGCCTCGGGGTTGGCCTGGTTGTAGAACTGGTTGGCGAGGATGGCGTTCGGCGTCTCCTGCGCGATCCGCGTCGCCATCATCACGTAGTTGTCCGGGTGGTCCGGCGGCACCGCGGTGGGGGTGACGATCACCTCCGCCCCGAAGGCCTTGAGCAGGCGCACCTTCTCCTGGCTCATCTTGTCGGGGATGGTGAAGATGCAGCGGTACCCCTTGATGGCCGCGGCCAGCGCCAGCCCGATCCCGGTGTTGCCGCTGGTCCCCTCCACCACCGTCCCCCCCGGCCCCAGCTCCCCGGCCGCCTCGGCGGCCTCGATGATGGCGGGGCCGATGCGGTCCTTCACGCTCCCGCCGGGGTTCATGAACTCGGCCTTGCCGTAGACCGGGGTGCGGATCCCCTGCGCCATCCGGTTGAGGCGGATGAGCGGCGTCCAGCCGATGGTGTGCAGGACGTGGTCGTACGGCTGCTGGTGGCGCGGGCGCGCGAAGGCGGCGTCGAGCGCGGAAGAGGTCATGGCGCGGAGTCGGTGGGGGGCGGCGCCTCGGCGGGCGCCTGCGGCTGCGCGGCGTCGCCGCCGAGCTGGAACTGCACGGGGAGGAGGAACCAGGCGGCCACGGCCTCCTCGCCGCGGCGGGCGGGCTCGAAGCGGAGCCGGCGGCTCCCGGCCAGCGCGGCCGAGTCGAAGGCCGGGTAGCCGCTCCCGGTCTCCACCCGGGCCGAGTCCACCGTCCCCTGGGAGGTGACGTAGATGCGGAGCGTGGTCTGCCCCTCCACCCCCGCGTCCCACAGCTCCTCGGGGTACTGGAAGGGCGACTCGGAGAGCTGCCGGGGCGGCGTCTGCGGCGGCTCCTGGCGGTCGCAGGCGGCCGCGGCCAGGAGCGCCCCCAGCGCGGCGTGGCGAAGGCTCATCGGGTGTCGGTCGGGGTCGGGGCGGCGGGCGCCCGTGCGTTCCGGATCGGCGAAAGCTATCCCCCGGAGCGATTGGGGCAAGGGCGGGGGCCTACTTCCGCGCCGCCTCCACCAGCTCGGCCAGGAGGGCGAGCGCCTGGAGCGGGGTGAGGGAGTTGGGGTCCACGGCGCGCAGCCGCTCCACCAGCGGGTGCAGCCCCGCGTCGAAGAGGCCGAGCTGCACCACCGGCGGGGGGGCGGCCACGGCGGCGTGCGGCCGGGCGGCCGCCTCCAGCTCCAGCAGCACCTGCCGGGCGCGCGCCACCACCTCGGGGGGGAGCCCCGCCAGCCGCGCCACCTCCACCCCGTAGCTGCGGTCCGCCCCGCCCGGCACCAGGCGGCGGAGGAAGACGATGTCCTCGCCCACCTCGCGCACCGCCACGCTGAAGTTCACCACCCCCGGCAGGCGCTCGGCCAGGCGGGTGAGCTCGTGGTAGTGGGTGGCGAAGATGGTCTTGGCCAGCAGCGCGTCGTGCAGGTGCTCGGTGGTGGCGGTGGCCACCGAGAGCCCGTCCCAGGTGGAGGTGCCGCGGCCGATCTCGTCCAGCAGCACCAGCGAGCGCGCCGTGGCGGCGTGCAGGATGGACGCCGTCTCGTTCATCTCCACCATGAAGGTGCTCTGCCCGCGCACCAGGTTGTCCGAGGCGCCCACCCGGGTGAAGATGCGGTCCACCAGCCCGATGCGCGCCGCGCGCGCGGCGACGAACGACCCCACCTGCGCCATCAGCACCGCCAGCCCCACCTGGCGCAGCACCGTGCTCTTCCCCGCCATGTTGGGGCCGGTGAGGATCATCACCCGCGCCGCGTGGTCCAGGCTCACGTCGTTGGGGATGAACGCCTCGCGCGGCATCATGGTCTCCACCACCGGGTGGCGCGCGCCGCGCAGCTCCAGCGCGAAGCCGGCGTCCACCTCGGGGCGCACGTAGTCGCGCCGCACCGCCGCCTCGGCCAGCGCCGCCAGCACGTCCACCCCCGCCACCTGCTCGGCCACCGCCTGGATGCGCGGCACCTCGCGGGCGACGTCCAGGCGCAGCTCGGCGAAGAGGCGCTGCTCCAGCGCGGCGACCTTCTCCTCGGCCCCGAGCACCTTCTCCTCCCACTCCTTGAGCTCGGGGGTGTAGTAGCGCTCGGCGTTGGCCAGCGTCTGCTTGCGGTGGTAGTCGGCGGGGACCCGCCCGGCGTGGGAGCGGCCGACCTCCAGGTAGTAGCCGAAGACGCGGTTGAAGCCCACCTTGAGCGAGGCGATCCCGGTGCGCTCGCGCTCGCGCGACTGCAGCCGGGCGATGAAGTCGACCGCGCCGTCGTGGACGGCGCGCAGCTCGTCGAGCTCGGCGCTGCGGCCGGGGCGGATGACGCCCGGCTCGCCCGGCGCGGCCGGGTCCACCGTGGCGTCGATCGCCTCGCGCACTTCGTCCAGCGGGTCCAGCCCCTCCAGGTGCTCGGCCAGGAGGGGGGCGCGGGCGTCGGCGAGGGCGGCGCGCAGCAGGGGGACGCGCGCCAGCGAGGCGGAGAGGGCCAGCATCTCGCGCGGGGTGGCGCGCCCCGCCCCCACCTTCACCGCCAGCCGCTCCAGGTCGCGCACCTCGGCGAGCGCCGCGCGGGCGTCGCGGCGGGCCCCGTCGTCGTCGGCCAGCTCGGCCACGGCGTCGAGGCGGGCGTTGATCGCCTCCACGTCCAGCAGCGGCGCCAGCAGCCGGCGGCGGAGGAGGCGGCACCCCATGGGGGTGAGCGCCTCGTCCAGCACTCCCAGCAGCGTCCCCTCCACCCCTCCCCCGCCCCGCAGCGGCTCCACCAGCTCCAGGTTGCGGCGGGTCATCTCGTCGAGCGCCATGGCGAGCCCGGCGCGCTCCACCCGCGGGGGGCGGAGCGCCACCGCGCCCGCGGGCTGCACCTCGGCCAGGTAGGCGGCCAGGGCGCCGCACGCCGCGGCCAGCGAGTCGTCGCCCGCCTCGAACCCCCAGCCGGCCAGGTTGGCCACGCGGAAGAGGCGCGCCAGCTCCTCGGTGGCGGCGCGGGGGTCGAAGAGCCAGTCCGCCCGGTAGGTGAGGGTGCACCCGGCGGCGCCGGGGACGGGGAAGAGCTCCCAGCTGCGGGGGAGGAGGAGCTCGGCGGGCTCGGCGGCGCCCAGCGCGTCCGGCAGCTCCTCCCAGGGGACGCGGCGCACGCTCAGCTCCCCGGTGGAGAGGTCCGCCAGGGCGAAGCCCACGCTCCCCTCCCCCGCCGCGTCGCCGGCCAGGGCGGCCAGGTAGTTGTTGCGGCGGGCGTCGAGCAGCGCGTCGGCGAAGACGGCGCCGGGGGTGACCATCTCGGTCACCTCGCGCTTCACCAGCCCCTTGGCCAGGGCGGGGTCCTCCACCTGGTCGCAGATGGCCACCCGCCGGCCGAGCGCCACCAGGCGGCGGAGGTACCCTTCCAGCGCGTGGGCGGGGATGCCGGCCAGCGGGGCGCGCGAGGCGCCGTTGTTGCGCGAGGTGAGGGTGAGGTCCAGCAGCTTCGAGCCCTCGACGGCGTCCTCGTTGAAGAGCTCGTAGAAGTCGCCCACGCGGAAGAAGACGAGCGCGTCCGGGTGGCGCGACTTCACGTCGCGCCACTGCAGCATGAGCGGGGTGTCTTCGGAGGCCATCCGCGCGGGGAGCGCAAAGTGGACGGGGTGAATGGGGCGAATCTAAGGCAACCCGGCGCCCCGGGCAACCGCCGCGCTCACGCCGCCGAGCGGGCGGCGGGGCCGATGGCGTGCAGGCGCAGCAGCAGCTCCTCCAGCGCCTGGCGGTCGGTGAGCGAGGCGGACTTGAGCAGCCGGTCGGTGCGCAGCAGCTCCGCCAGCGCCGCGTCCAACTCGTCCAGCGTCCAGCGCCTCGCCTGCGGCACCACGCGCCGGCTCATCCAGCGCTGGAACGGCTTCAGCTCGCGCTCCAGCGCGGCCTGCCCTCCGGCGCACACCAGCCCGACCTTCAGCAGCTGCCCCGCCATCCCGATCACCAGCCCCACCCCGTTCTCCCCCGCCTCCAGCAGCACCGGGAGGGTGGCGAGCGCCTCGCCGCAGCGGCGCTCGGCCACCAGGTCGAACCAGGCCCAGCGGTCCTGCCGGGGGATGGAGCCGCCCACCGCCTTCACGTCGTCGATGGTGATGCGCCCGCGGTCCTGCACGTACGCCGCCAGCTTGCGCAGCTCCGAGGCGAGCATCCCCAGCTCCACCCCCAGCGCCGCGGCCACCGCCCGCGCCGCGGCGGGCTCCAGCTCCACCCCGTGCACCGTGCGCGCGGTCTCCATCAGCCACTCCGGCGCCTCGTCCGGGCCGAGCGGGGCGAACTCCACCGAGACGGCCGCGCGCTTCAGCGTGTCGTAGAACTTCGCCTTGGTGCCGGCGGGGATGGCGGCGGAGACCACCAGGATCAGCCCCGCGGGAGGGGCGGCGGCGGCGGCCTCCACCGTGTCGCGGGCCTTCTGCGCGAGCCCCTGCGCGTCGCGCACCACCACCACCCGCCACTCGGCCAGCATCGGCGGGGTGGCGAGGACGGAGGCCAGCGCCTCGCCCGCCACCTCGGCGCCGCGGAGCTGGTCGAAGTTGAAGTCGCGGGTGGAATCGTCCAGGTAGGCGGCCACCACCTTCCCCACCGCCTCCTCGCGGAGGAACTCCTCCTCGCCGTGGAAGAAGAAGGCACCCCCCGGAACCCGGTTCCGGAGAGTGCGCTCCAGTGCTTCGTAGGCGAGCTCGGGCACGCGGGCGGCGGCTACTGCTCCGAGGCGGCCGGGGCGTCCGCGGGGGCCTCGGAGAGGGCCAGCGAGACGCCGAGCGCGTCGTCGCGGTGGAAGAGGAGGTCGTGGTACGGGAAGTCGCGCACCTGCACCCCGGCGTCGGCCAGCTCCTCGGTGAGCGCGTCCTGCGTGGGCGAGCGCACCACCGCGGCCACGCCCTCCGGGCCCGGGAGCGCGGCGGGGACCGCGGCCGCCACGCCGGGGAGCTCCAGCGGCGCGGGGCGCGGCTGCATCAGCGGGACCCACGCCGCCATGGCGATCACCGCCGCCACGGCGAAGGTGGCCACCGCCGCGCCGGCCGAGGCGCGCCGCCCGGCACGCCCCGCCTCCGCGTCCACGCCGTAGAGGCGGTGCTGCAGCCGGGCGGCGAAGTCGTCGGAGACCTCGAGCTCGGGGAGGCCGCGGAACAGCTCGACGCCCTTCCCCACCACGCGGTGGTAGCGGGCGCAGGCCGGACAGTCGTCGATGTGCGCTTCGAACGCCTCGCGCTCGCCCCAGGACACCTCGCCGTCCCGGTAGGCGGAATAGCCCGCGAGGAAGTGTTCGCAGTCCATCATGGCACCTGTCACCTGCTGGAGACACACCCGGCCCGAATCGGAGACGGACCGGCCGACGCGCACCCTTGTACGCGCTCCCCGGCGGGGTGTTCCACCCCCGCCCGGAAGTTGTCCCCGGCCACTGCACGACGCAAGGTGGCCTGATGCGGAAGGGGCGGACCGGTCTCCGGTCCGCCCCTTCACGTTCGACTGCCCGAACGTGGCGTCGCTCGATCTCGTCTCCTCCCGCCCTCAGTCCAGCAGCGGCGCGATGATGTGCGCGAAGTTGTTGCGCGCCCGGTTCAGCCGGCTCTTCACCGTGCCCAGGTTGGTGCTGGTGATCTCCGCGATCTCCTCGTAGGTCTTCCCCTCCATCTCGCGCAGCAGGAAGACGGTGCGGTGGTGCTCCGGGAGCTGGTCGACCGCCGTCTCCACCATGCTGCGCAGGTGCCGCTTGCGATACAGGTCGTCCGGGCGGTAGGTGTTGTCCTCCCACTCCAGCGGGCGCTGGTCCGCGTCCCAGTTCTTCTTGATGGTCTGGAAGAGCACCAGCGGGTTGCGCGAGCGGTTGCGCAGCTCGTTCTTCGCCAGGTTCGAGGCGATGGTGTAGATCCAGGTCGAGAACTTCTTGGTCTGGTCGAAGCGGTGCAGGTGCCGGTACACCCGGATGAAAGTCTCCTGCACCAGGTCCTCGGCGCGCTCGCGGTCGCCCGTGGTGCGGTAGACGAAGTTCAGCAGCCGGTTCTGGTAACGCTCCACCAGCTCGCCGAAGGCCTTCTTGTCGCCGGCGAGGAAGTGGGCCACCACGTCGTTGTCCTCCAGCCGCTTGAGCGCCTCTCGCTCCAGCCTGAGGCCGGCGGCGAGGCCCTGCGCGGCCCGGGCGAGGACCTGTGCCATGTGCACCCCCTTGAGTGGTACTGCGGGTGGTCGGGCGGGGTTCGCGCCGCCCTGGAAGGGCACGCTCCGTTCCCTCTCCGGCACACGTCCGCGGCGTCGCGAAAATTCCAGCCGCCTGCACGGCTTTCGCACCCTGCCGCCCTGCCGGCGCCGCCCCCGGCGTGTCATCGCCAGGGGACAGTGGGTGCACCGTGGCGACACACCGGTGTGTCGTTGCGCAGCGGGGCCCGCTCTACAACGCCCCTCCCCGCGCCGGTCTGACAGCGGCCCCCCCTCAGAGCCCCAGGACGAAGCCGGCGGCGTAGAGGAGGGCGCAGATGCTCTTGGCGTCGGCGATCTCCCCGTCGCGCACCATCCGCAGCGCCTCGGAGAGCGGCACCCGCGCGAGCTCCATGAACTCGTCCCGATCGTACGAGACCGACCCGGCCGAAAGATTCGTGGCCAGGAAGAGGTGGATGCGCTCGTCGGTGAAGCCGGGCGTGGTCCAGATGGCGGTGAGGGGGCGGAGGTCGCCGGCCACCAGCCCGGTCTCCTCCTCCAGCTCGCGCCGCGCCACCGCCTCCCAGGGCTCGCCCGGGTGGTCGGGGCGCCCCGCGGGCACCTCGTACAGCCAGCCGCTGGCGGCGTAGCGGTACTGCCGCACCAGCACCAGCAGCGGGTCGGCGGCGCCCGGGTCGCTCAGCACCGGGAGGACGGCCGCCGCGCCGGAGTGGCGGATCATCTCCAGCTCGCCGGTGGAGCCGTCGGGGAAGCGGACGGTGTCCACGCTGAGGTGGACGATCCTGCCCGCGTGCACGGGGCGCGAGGCGACCTTCCCCGGCTGGCCGGCATCCGTGTTCATCTGCTTGTGCGGGTTGAAGATGGGCGATGCCCCGCCCCGGCTCAACCGGGACGGGGCGGGATTAACGAGATCCTAATCGGGTGAGGGGCTGCGCGGGCGGGGCTACTTCAGCTCGGTGGCGGGGTCCACCTCGATCAGCGGGAGCCCCAGCGCCTCCAGCGAGGGGCGCACCTGCTCCGCGTTCCCCGTCACCACCGCCACGGCACGGTCGGGGTGCAGCCGGGCGCGGGCCGCCTCGCGCACCTCCGCGGCGGTGACCGCCAGGATGCGGTCGCGGTAGCTCTGCCAGTAGTCGTCCGGGAGGCCGTAGGTCACCAGCGAGGAGAGCTTCCCCGCCACCCCGTCGGTGGTCTGCAGCCCGATCGGGAACACCCCCGCCAGGTAGCTGCGCGCGTCGTCCAGCTCGGGGCCGGTCACCTCGCTCTCGCGCATCTCCCGCATCTCGCGCAGCACCTCCTCCACCGAGTGCGCGGTGCCCTCGCTCTGCACCGCGGCGGAGACGTAGAAGGTCCCCGAGCGCCGGCGCATGGCGAACTGCGACGAGGCGCCGTAGGTGTAGCCCAGCCGCTCGCGCAGGTTCATGTTGAGCCGCGAGGAGAAGGTGTAGCCCAGGAGGGCGTTCATCACGGTGAGGGGGAAGTAGTCCGGCGTGTCGCGCGGCACCCCCACGTGCCCCACCCGCACCTCGCTCTGCACCGCCCCGGGGCGGTTCGCCAGCACCACCGCGGCCCGCTCCAGGCGCGGGGCCACCACGAACGGCGCCCC
>DASUNK010000087.1:0-3168 GCA_036277195.1 Longimicrobiaceae bacterium
CACTTTCGCACTCACGCACTCACGCACTTCCTAAACCGCCGCGTACTCCTCGATCGGCAGGCAGGCGCAGATCAGGTTGCGGTCGCCCGCGGCGTTGTTCACCCGCCCCACGTGCGCCCAGAACTTCCGGTCGCGCGTCCAGGGGAGCGGGAAGGCCGCCCGCTCGCGGCTGTACGGGTGCTCCCACCCGTCCCCCGTCACCACCTCCAGCGTGTGCGGCGCGTTCTTGAGCACGTTGTCGCGCCGGTCCGCCATCCCCAGCTCGATCTCCCGGATCTCCTCGCGGATGGCGATCATCGCCTCGCAGAAGCGGTCCAGCTCCGGGAGCGCCTCGCTCTCCGTGGGCTCGATCATCAGCGTCCACGGCACCGGGAAGCTCACCGTGGGCGCGTGGAAGCCGTAGTCCATCAGCCGCTTGGCCACGTCCTCCACCTCCACCCCCGCCGACTGCTTGAGGTGCCGCAGGTCCACGATGCACTCGTGCGCCACCCGCCCGGCGGCCCCGCGGTAGAGCACCGGGTAGTGGTCCTCCAGCCGCTTGGCGACGTAGTTGGCGTTGAGGATGGCCACCTGGCTGGCGCGGGTGAGCCCCTCGGCCCCCATCAGCTGGATGTAGACCCAGGAGATCGGGAGGATGCTGGGGCTCCCCCACGGCCCCGCCGAGACCGCCCCGCGCTCGCCCTGCCCCACCGGCACCACCGGGTGCCCGGGGAGGAAGGGCGCCAGGTGCGGGGCCACGCAGATCGGCCCCATCCCCGGGCCCCCGCCGCCGTGGGGGATGCAGAAGGTCTTGTGCAGGTTCAGGTGGCAGACGTCGGCCCCGAAGTCGCCCGGGCGGCAGAGCCCCACCTGCGCGTTCATGTTGGCCCCGTCCATGTAGACCTGGCCGCCGTGGCGGTGCACCACGTCGCAGATCTCCCGGATCCCCTCCTCGAACACCCCGTGGGTGGAGGGATAGGTCACCATCAGCGAGGAGAGGCGGTCCGCGTGCTCGGCCGCCTTCCGGCGCAGGTCGTCCAGGTCCACGTTGCCGCTGGAATCGGTCGCCACCACCACCACCCGCAGCCCCGCCATCACCGCGCTCGCCGGGTTGGTGCCGTGCGCGGACTGGGGGATGAGGCAGATGTCGCGGTGCCCCTCGCCGCGGCTCTCGTGGTAGTCGCGGATGCAGAGCAGCCCGGCGTACTCGCCCTGCGCGCCGGCGTTGGGCTGCAGCGAGACGGCCGCGAAGCCGGTGATCTCCGCCAGCGCCCGCTCCAGCCCGCGGAAGAGCTCCTGGTACCCCTTCGTCTGCTCCGCCGGGGCGAAGGGGTGGATGCGGCTCACCTCCGGCCAGCTCACCGGGAACATCTCCACCGTGGCGTTCAGCTTCATGGTGCACGACCCCAGCGGGATCATGCTGTGCGCCAGCGAGAGGTCGCGCGACTCCAGCTTGCGGATGTAGCGCAGCATCTCCGTCTCGGAGTGGTGCGTGTTGAAGACGGGATGCGTCAGGTAGGGGGTGGTGCGCGCGCCGGGCGCCCCGAGCTCCGCCTCCACCGTCTCCGCCAGCGACTCCGCGGTGAAGGGGACGGCCGAGCCGCGGTTGAGGGCGACGAAGATCGCGTCCAGCTCCTCCACCCCCGCCGTCTCGTCGAGGGCGATGCAGAGCGAGGACTCGTCGTAGCGCCGGAGGTTGACCCCGCGGTCGCGCGCGCAGGCCAGGACGGTGGCGGCCCGCGAGCCCACGTCCACGCGCACGGTGTCGAAGAAGGCGCCGTGCACCACCTCGTATCCCAGGCGGCGCGCCCCCGCGGCGGCGACCGCGGCCAGCCGGTGCACGCGCGCGGCGATGGCGCGGATGCCGGCGGGCCCGTGGTAGACGGCGTACATCCCCGCCATCACCGCCAGCAGCACCTGCGCCGTGCAGATGTTGCTGGTGGCCTTCTCGCGGCGGATGTGCTGCTCGCGCGTCTGCAGCGCCATGCGCAGCGCCGGCTTCCCCTGCGAGTCGGTGGAGACGCCGATGATGCGCCCCGGGATGATGCGCTTGTGCTCCTCGCGGCAGGCGAAGAAGGCCGCGTGCGGGCCGCCGAAGCCCAGCGGCACGCCGAAGCGCTGGGTGGTGCCCACGGCGATGTCCGCCCCCCACTCGCCCGGGGGCGCCAGCAGCGCCAGCGAGAGGAGATCCGCCGCCACGGTGACCACGACGCCCTCCTCGCGGGCGCGCTGCACGAAGGGGCGGTAGTCGAGCACGGCCCCGTCGGTGGCCGGGTACTGCAGCAGCACGCCGAAGACGGGGGTGGAGAAGTCGAACGCCGCGTGGTCGCCCACCACCACGTCGATGCCGCGGGCGCGCGCGCGCGTGCGCACCACCTCGATGGTCTGCGGGTGGCAGAGCGCGGAGACGAAGAAGGCGTTGCGCTCCTCCGCGCCGGACACGGCGTACGACATGGCCATGGCCTCGGCGGCGGCGGTGCCCTCGTCGAGCAGCGAGGCGTTGGCGATCGGCAGCCCGGTGAGGTCGATCACCATCGTCTGGAAGTTGAGCAGCGCCTCCAGCCGCCCCTGGGCGATCTCGGCCTGGTACGGCGTGTACTGCGTGTACCACCCGGGGTTCTCCAGCACGTTGCGCTGGATGACGGGGGGCACGATGCAGTCGTGGTAGCCCATGCCGATGAACGAGCGGCAGACCCGGTTCTTCCCCATGACGGCGCGCAGCTCGTTGAGCAGCTCGTACTCGGAGCGCTCGGGGCCCAGGGCCAGCGGGCGGCGCAGGCGGATGGAGGCGGGGACGGTGTCGTCGATGAGCGCGTCGAGCGAGGGGTAGCCCAGCGCGTCGAGCATCCGGCGGACCTCGCCCTCGTCCGGCCCGACGTGGCGGCGGACGAAGGTGTCGGTGTGCGTAAGTGCCGATCTATCCATCTGTTGACCCGGTGGTTGCGCGAGGGGTTGCGAGGGCGCGGAATCTAGGCTCCCGGCGCGGCCAAGGCAAACGGGAGGCGCTCCGGCGGCCTCGTCCCCCTGTCACGAACCTTGCCGGCGGTGCGTTGTACCGGTGACCGGCCAAGCCGGTGTTTCTCCGTGTTTCGACCTACCGTCCACGCCGGTGGAGCCATGCACACCCGAGCCTTCCTCCTCCCGCTCGCCGCCGCGGCCGCGCTCGCCGGGCTGGCGCTCGCCGCGCCG
>DASUNK010000088.1:0-2524 GCA_036277195.1 Longimicrobiaceae bacterium
GCTGCGCCCGCGCCGCGCCCGGCGCCCGCAGCGCCTCCGGCAGGTGCTCCGGCCCGAGCTTCTCCGCCCCGCGCGCCAGCACCAGCGCCCGCTCCAGCACGTTGCGCAGCTCGCGCACGTTCCCCGGCCAGCCATAGCCCACCAGCAGCTCCAGCGCCCGCGGCGCCAGCGCGTCCGGCGAGGCGGGGTGGCGCGCGTGCAGCTCGCGCAGCGAGGCGTGCACCAGCTCCAGCACGTCCTCGCGCGAGCGCTCGCGCAGCGGGGGGATGGTGAGCGGGAACACCGAGAGGCGGTAGAACAGGTCCTCGCGGAAGCGCCCCGCCTTCACCTCGGCCGCCAGGTCCTTGTTGGTGGCGGCGATCAGCCGCACGTCCACCTCGATCTCGCGCGTCCCTCCCAGCCGGCGGAAGGCGCGCGTCTCCAGCACCTTCAGCAGCTTGGGCTGCAGCTCGGGCGCCAGGTCGCCGATCTCGTCGAGGAAGAGCGTGCCGTGGTCCGCCACCTCGAAGAGGCCGCGCTTCATCTCCTTGGCGTCGGTGAAGGCCCCGCGCTCGTGGCCGAAGAGCTCCGAGTCCAGGAAGGTGGCCGAGAGGCCGGCGGCGTTCACCTCCACGAAGGGGCCGCGGGCGCGCGCGCTGCGCGAGTGGATCATCTGCGCCACGAAGCTCTTCCCGGTGCCGCTGTCGCCCAGGAGGAGCGCCGAGGTGTGGGGGCTGGCGGAGAGCAGCTCCACCTGCCGCGCCAGCTCCTGCATCCGCGCCGAGGTGCCGAGCGCCCCGGTGCGGCTCCGCTCGGCCATGCGCTCGGCCAGCAGCCGGTTGGCCCGGCGCAGCTCCACCTTCTCCACCGCCCGCTCGGCGGCCGCGCCCAGGTGCGCCAGGTCCACCGGCTTGGTGAGGAAGCTCTCCGCCCCCAGCTGCATGGCCTCCACCGCCGTCTCCACCTCGGCCTGGCCGGTGAGCATGACCACGGTGGCCTCGCGCGCCACCAGCACCTCCAGCGCCTGCAGCCCGCCCAGCCCCGGGAGGTGGACGTCCAGCACCACCAGGTCGGGCTGGTGCGCCTCGAAGGTGCGCACCCCGTCCTCGGCGGAGAGCGCCTGGTACACCTCCCACCCCTGGCGCTCGAAGAAGCGCCCGAGCAGGCGGAGGATGGAGGGGTCGTCGTCGATCAGGAGGATGGAGCGCGGCATCGGTTCCGTCGCCGTAGGGTCGCGCCGCGTGGGCCGCCGCGCGCGTCCGAATTCTGATGCCGGGGGACGAAGAGGGCAACCTTCTCGCGCCGCGGGACGATTGGCTCGCCTCCGATCGGGAACATTCGTCCCCACCGTTTCGCCCCCGTCTCAAAGTCGTCGCCCGTTCCGGCGGCTTCCGTTACTATCGCGCCCTCTACGAGCGGCAGCGCCCGCGGGCCCGGGGTTCCCGCAGGCCGTCCCCAGCGCGTAACGTGTAGGCGGAGGCGCAGCGCGCGAGGCGCGGCCGACTACACGATCGACGGGGGGAGGGTCACGATGCAGCACGAGACGGGGCTGATCGCGCTGGTCGCCGTGGGTTTCGGGCTCGCGCTGGTGCTCGGCTTCGCGGCGTGCCGCCTGCGCCTCCCTCCGCTGGTGGGCTACCTCCTCGCCGGGGTCGCCGTCGGGCCGTTCACGCCGGGGTTCGTGGGCGACGCCGCGCTGGCGGCGCAGCTGGCGGAGATCGGCGTCATCCTGCTGATGTTCGGCGTCGGCCTCCACTTCTCCCCCGGCGACCTGCTCGCGGTGCGGAAGATCTCGCTCCCCGGCGCGGTCGCGCAGATCACCGCCGCCACCGCGATGGGGGCCGTGCTGGCCCGTCTCTGGGGGTGGCCGTGGGGGCAGGGGCTGGTGTTCGGCCTCTCGCTCTCGGTGGCGAGCACCGTGGTGCTCCTGCGCGCGCTCGAGCAGCAGGGGCTGGCCGGCTCGGCCGAGGGGCGCATCGCCGTCGGCTGGCTGATCGTGCAGGACCTGGCCATGGTGCTGGTGCTGGTGCTCCTCCCGGTGCTGGCGGGGCCGCTCGGCGGCACCCCACCCGAGGGCGAGGGCGGGAGCGTCGCCGGCGCCATCGCGGCGACGCTGGCGAAGGTGGCGGCCTTTCTCGCGCTCATGTTCGTGGTCGGCCGGCGCGCCGTCCCCTGGCTGCTGGCGCACGTGGCGCGCACCGGCTCGCGCGAGCTGTTCACGCTCGGCGTCCTGGCGGTCGCGGTGGGCGTCGCGGTGGGCGCGGCCGCGCTCTTCGGGGTGTCGTTCGCGCTGGGGGCGTTCTTCGCCGGAGTGGTGATCAGCGAGTCGGACCTGAGCCACCAGGCGGCCGCCGACGCGCTCCCCTTCCAGGACGCCTTCGCGGTGCTCTTCTTCGTCTCGGTGGGGATGCTCTTCGACCCGGCGGTGCTGGTGAGCCAGCCGCTGCAGGTGCTCGGCGTGGTGCTGGTCATCCTGGTGGGGACGCCGCTGGTGGCGCTGGCGATCGTGCTCGCCTTCCGCTATCCGGTGCGCACGGCGCTGGTG
>DASUNK010000089.1:0-2282 GCA_036277195.1 Longimicrobiaceae bacterium
TCCTCCCCGCGTGGCGCGGGCGCGACGAGCCGGCCGACCGGCGCGCGGCCCTGGTACGCGCGCTCGCCGACTCGCGCTTCTTCGACGCGGCCGCCGCGCTGGCGCTGGAGCCGGGCCCCGACGGCGCGACGCCGGCCGCGGGCGACCCGCGCGCCGCCGAGATCGTGGCCTACGCCGGCTTCCTGGCCGAGCTGGAGCGGGCCACCGACGAGTACTACCGGCGGACCGCGCTGAAGCAGGGGAACCACCGCGCCTGGCGCCGCGAGGTCACCGAGCTCGGCCGTGCGCTCTGGCCCCGGCTGGCGTGGGAGGGGACGGTGCCGGACTACTTCGACGTCCGGCTGATCGAGGAGGTGGACCGCCGCTTCGGCGCCGTGATCAACCTGGGCGAGACCGCCGGCTACGAGGACCTGCACATGGGGCACCGCGTGGTGGACGAGCGGCGCACCGTCAGCCAGTACGGGCGCGAGGCGCCGGTCCGCTTCGTGTCGCTCGACGGCATCGTCTCCAACGGCTTCCAGAGCTGGGCGTGGGACGGGAACGCCGCCCACGGCGGCTGGCAGGGGCGCCAGGGGATCGTGCAGGTACGCCCCGGCTACGTGGGCGAGCCGCGCCGGGTGTGGTTCGACCTGACCGACCCCGAGGCGCGCCGCCGGGGCGACGTCCGCATCGCCGCCGACAGCGCGGCGGACGCGGAGCGCGCGCGGACCACGCCCGTCGCCTTCTTCCCGAGCGTCACCGGGCGCATGCGGCGCGACGCGCGGCAGGCCCTGCTCGACTCGCTGCGGACGGCCGGGCTCGACGGCGCCGCGCTGGAGGCGGCCTTCCAGCACGCCCTCGGCGAAGCCGTCCAGGAGAGCTCGATCTTCGCGCACGAGGGGCGGCACGCCATCGACGCCACGCTCGGCCGCTTCAGCGCCGAGGAGCTGGAGTTCCGCGCCAAGCTCTCGGAGGTGGCGTTCGCGCCGCGCCCGCGCCTGGCGCTGGACGGGATCATGAGCGCCATCCTGGGCGACCGGACGCCGCACGGGCGGGCGAACGAGCGCATCATGCGCGGGGTGGTGGAGTGGATGAAGGCGCACGCGGGCGAGATCGCCGGGCTGGACGCGTCCGCGCCCCTCCTCCCCCAGCTCCCGCGGCTGAGCGACGAGCAGCTGCGGCGGGCGTTCGCCTCGCTCGACCCGCTGGCCGGCGGCACGCCTCCGCCGCCGTGACGGGCGCCGCTCCGAGCGTCGTTGCGGCGGCCGGGGTGCGGACCCTATTTCAGGGGATGCACCCCCGCCTCGACCCGCAGAGTCCCGTCCCGCTGTACCACCAGCTCGCCGAGGCGCTGCGCTACCAGATCGCCACGGGCGCGCTGACGCCGGGGACGGTGCTCCCCCCGCTGCGCCGCGCGGCCGCGGAGTGGGGCGTGAACCTGCACACGGTGCGGCACGCCTACGCCGTGCTCGCCGAGCAGCGGCTGGTGCGGACGCAGGCACCCACCGGCACGGTGGTGCTCGCCAGCGCGGGGGCGGCGCCGCGCGCGGACGCGGTGGAGGCGTTCGTGCGCGGCGTGCTGCAAGCGGCCGCCGGGTACGGCCTCTCCCCCGCCGAGCTGCAGCGCCGGCTGGCGGCGGCGGCCGGCGGCGCGGAGGCGGAGGCCGGGCCGGTGCACGTGGTCGAGTGCAGCGAGACCCAGTCCGAGGACCTGGCGCGGCAGCTCGCGGCCGCCTGGCGGGTGCGCGCCCGCGGCTGGAGCCTGGAGCGGTCCGGCGAGCCGCCGCCCGGCCCGGTGGTGGCCACCTACTTCCACTACAACGACATCCGCACGCGCTGGCCGGAGCGCTTCGCGCAGGTGCACTTCGCCTCCATCCGCCCCGACCCGGCGCTCCTCGACCAGCTCCGCCCCTTCGAGCGCTCCCACGCGGCCACCTCCGTCCTCCTCTGCGAGCGGGAGGAGAACATGGCGCGCAACATCGCGGCCGACCTCGCGGCCGTGCTCCCGCCGGAGCGCTTCACCCTCCGCACCGTGGTCGCCGCGCGCCCCGGCGAGGCGCTGGCCGCCGCCGCTCCCGACCAGCCGGTGCTCTTCGCGCCGCGCGTATGGGGGGCGCTCACCCCCGCCGAGCGCGCCGACCCGCGCGCGCTGGAGGTGCGCTACCTCTTCGACGCGCACGACCTCGCCGCCCTGGGGGACCGCGTGGGCGGGTAAACCCGCGCCGCAGCCGTCGAACAACCCTCTCCCGGAACGGGGGAGGGTGGCGAGCCTGAGCGAGCCGGGTGGGGGCCCCTTCATACCA
>DASUNK010000090.1:0-3385 GCA_036277195.1 Longimicrobiaceae bacterium
GCTACGCCGCGCCGCAGGTGGGCTCGCCCTTCGCCCTCACCTACGGCGGGCAGCAGGTGGGCGCGGCGCTCTCCGCAGCCGCGGGGGCGTTCGAGATCGGCTCCACGGTGGCCGCGTACGTGGCGCAGCGCACCGCCACCCGGGCGGGGTACCAGCGGCGCGCGCAGGAGTGGGAGCTGCAGCAGACGCTGGCCGAGCGCGACCTGGCCGCGGCGGACGACTCGCTGGAGGCGGCGCGGCTGCAGGTGCGCATCGCCGAGCGCAACCTGGAGGTGCACCGCCGCACCCAGGCGCAGAACGAGGAGACGGAGGCGTTTCTGCGGCGCAAGTTCACCAGTCGCGAGCTGTACCAGTGGCTGTCGTCGCGCCTCTCCTCGCTGCACTTCCAGACCTTCTCGCTGGCGTACGGCGCGGCGCTCTCGGCGCAGCAGGCCTTCCAGTACGAGCTGGACTCGCAGCAGACCTTCGTGAACTTCGGCTACTGGAGCGCGCCGCACCGCGGGCTGCTGGCGGGCGAGGGGCTGCTGCTGGCGCTCAACCAGATGGACGCGGCGTACCTGGCCGGCACCTCGCGGCCGCTGGAGATCGAGCGCACCGTCTCGCTGCTCCAGTCCAACCCGCGCGCGCTGCTGGAGCTGCGCGAGACGGGGGAGTGCGCCTTCGAGCTGAGCGAGCGCCTCTTCGACCAGGACTTCCCCGGGCAGTACGCGCGGAAGATCAAGACGATCTCCGTCTCCATCCCCGCCGTGGTGGGGCCGTACCAGAACGTGAAGGCCACCCTCACCCAGACCTCCAACCAGGTGGTGCTGGGGCCGTACCTCGACGCCGTGCGCTACCTGCTGGGTGCCGAGGGCGGGGCGGCGGGCCCGCAGGCGCCGCCCCCCGCCGGGCAGCTCCGCTCCAACTGGTGGAACCGCCAGGCCATCGCGCTCTCCTCGGGGGTGAACGACGACGGGATGTTCGTCCTCTCCTTCCAGGACCCGCGCTACCTCCCCTTCGAGGGGGCGGGCGCGGTCTCCACCTGGCGGCTCTCGATGCCGAAGGCGGCCAACCGCTTCGACTACGAGGCGCTCACGGACGTGGTGATCCGGGTGAGCTACACCGCGCGCGACGGCGGCGAGGCCTTCCGGCAGGCGGTGACCTCCATCCCCCAGGTGCAGGAGTACGCCGCCGCGCGGTACTTCGACCTGGCGCAGCAGTACCCGGACGCGTGGTACGCCTTCCTGCGCGACCACACCGACCCGGCGGCGCAGTCGCTCTCCTTCGCCATCGCCGCGCTGGCGCCGCCGCAGGTGGAGGACGTCACGCCCAGCCACGTCTTCGTGCAGCTGCGGGTGGCGGGCGACGCGGACGCGTCGGGCGCGTACCTGTCGCTGGCGCAGCCGGGGAGCGCGCCGCAGGCGGTGCCGGTCGGCCCGGGGAACCACTCGGCGACGGAGCCGCTGGCGTCGACGACCTACGCGGGGAGCTGGACGCTCGCCTTCGACCTGGCGGAGGCGCCGGCGTCGCTCACCACGGACGGGTTCCTGGACCCGGCGAAGCTGCTGGACGTGCAGCTGATCGTCTACTACGGCGGTGAGCTGGACTGGGGGTGAGCCTCAGCTGGGCTTCTTCTTGTACGGATGCTGCCTCAGGGAGTAGGTGCTTTTCACCGGTCCGTACTGCTTGGAGGGCTTTACCTGCTGGACGGGCTGCTGTACCTGCTGCTGTACCGGCTGCTGTACCTGCGGCTGCACCTGCTGCTGTTGCTGTTGCGGCGGCTGCTGCGGCCGAGTAACCTTGAACTTCCGGTGCAGCACGTCCTTCACGGCCTGGACGACCTCGGCCTGCGACTGGTAGGTCTGGTTGGCGAGCTGCGAGGTCGCATCCCGGTGCTGGGTGTTGACGAGGCCGAGGTAGGTCCTCGTGATGCTGGCGAGGTTGGTCTTGAAGGTCAGGTCCTCCCCCTTGTTCTCCCGGATGTCGGTGAGGATCTTCTGGCCTCCCTTCCGTGCGAAGCTGAGCTCGGGATCGGCGTTCTGGCTGCCGACCCAGTAGCTCTTGAAACGGTTCTTCGCGGCCTGGTCGCTCGCGGCCTTGTAGGTGTTGTGTATCGCTATCACGGACGCGATGCTGCCCAGCGTGTCGCGCTGCCCCTCGCCGAGCGCCGCGATGGCGGCGAAGTAGTCGGTGTCCGACTTCTTCACCAGCGCGATGGGTTCCTTGCCCAGGATCTTCCTGCGCACGGTCTTGAAGAACGTGCGGTTCTCATCGCTGTACGTAGCGTAGCTGGACGTCCCACCGCCCTTGACCTCGAAGTTGCTCCCTTTCCACTGCGCGAAGACCACGCCCTGGCTGCCGGTGCCGCCCACGGCGAGGTTCCTCCAGCCCCCATTCTTCAGGGTGGCGATGGTGTCGTTCCATTCCATGAACTTGGTGATGGTCACGGGGCCGTACAGCAGCTTGGCAGGCGGGTAGTTCTTCGCCGGCCCGATGGTCATGGTCTTGCTCGCCGCCGCCAGGATGCTGGCCTTCAGGTCCTTGAGCGCGTCGAAGATCTCGGCGTCGGAGAGGTCGGCAATGCTGTACGTTTTCCGCCCGTCCGGGTCCACGCCCGCCAGCGGGTTGCCCCGCACGAAGGCGTACAGGTTGAGCCCGTCCACGGGGCCGGAGGGGTCGGGGGAGAGCCAGCGCCCCAGCCAGGTGGCGTACCAGCGCGCGCCGTAGTCGTAGAGCCCGGTGCTGTCGTCGCATTCCTTCGCCGAGTAGCGGCGGCGCTTCGGCTCCACCGTGGCAGGGTCGGTCCCCGCGATGGCGGGCGTGCCGCCGTAGGGGAAGAACGCCTCGTAGGTGGCCGGCGCGCCGGCATCATCCAGCTCCACGCTCACCGAGCCCAGCCGGTCGCCGAGCTGCCAGCGCACGCGCCGGACCCCATCCCCCGTCTCCACCACCGCCACGCAGCCGGCGCCATCCATCACCCGTAGCGTCCGCAGTTCGTCCACCGCCTCGTCCGTCCCGCGCACGCGCTCCACCCCGTAGCCCCCCAGCGAGATACGCTCCTCCGACCCGGCCGCGGCGCCGTCCGCGCCGGTGCGCTCCACCCCCGCGCGCACCCGGTCGCCCACGGCGTCGTAGGTGTAGAAGTCCTGGCCGCGCGCGCCATCCGGGCGCTCGACGGGCGTGGAGGAGGCGAGGCGTCCCGCGTAGTCCCACGCCAGTCCGACGGTGTTCAGCAGCGCGATCTCCAGCGGGTTGCCGCTCCCGTCGTACGGCACGCCCGATAGGCGGTTGGAGTCCGGCTCCACCGGGCTCTCGCGCGTGAACGGACCGGAGGCGGCCGTGTGCGCGGTGGAGAGCAGGTTCCCCGAGCCGTCGTACGCGTACGCCTCGGCGTACTCCTCCAGCG
>DASUNK010000091.1:0-10189 GCA_036277195.1 Longimicrobiaceae bacterium
GGCGGTGTCGTGGTGAATGGGGGAGATCGCTGGGGCCGCCCCCGTCAGGTGGCGGCCGCGGCGGGAAGACGCACCGTGAAGGTGCTTCCCTGCCCTGGAGCGCTCGCGAGCTGCACGTCGCCCCCCAGGAGGTGCGCGAGCTGGCGCGTCACGGCGAGCCCGAGCCCGGTGCCGCCGCGGTGCCGGGTCAGCGTCTGCGTCACCTGCGAGAACGGCTCGAAGATCCGCTCGGCGTGCTCCGGCGCGATCCCGATCCCGGTGTCGCGGACCCGGAGCACGGCCGCGCCGCCGTCGAGCTCCAGCTCGACGCTCACCTCGCCGGCGTCGGTGAACCTCACCGCGTTCGACAGCAGGTTCATGACGATCTGGCGGACCTTCCCCTCATCGGTGGCGACGACGGCGGGCGCCTGGGGCGTGCGAACGTGCAGCGCCAGGCCGCGCGAGACCGCGAGCGGAAGGACGATCTCGGCGGTCTGGCGGACGAGGCCGCAGAGGTCCGCCGGTTCGAGCCTCACCTCCTCGCGCCCCGCGTTGAGCCGCGAGAAGGAGAGGATGCCCTCGATCAGCCCCACCAGGTGCCGGCCGGCGGCCGACATCCGCGCCAGCTGGCCGCGCTGGCCCACCGTGAGGGGGCCCGCCACCCCGGCGTCGAGCAGGTCCGCGAAGCCGAGGATGGCGTTCAGGGGTGTGCGGAACTCGTGCGACATCGTCGCCAGGAACGCCGACTTCGCGGCGCTCGCCTCCTCGGCCTGCCGCCGGGCGGCCTCGGCTTCCTCGCGCAGCGCGTCCGCCTGCTCGGCGGCCACCCGCGCCTCGTCGCTCGCCGCCTCGGCTTCGGCCAGCGCCTCCTCGCTGGCGCGGCGGGCCTCCTCGGCCTCGGTGTACAGCCGCGCGTTGTCGATGGCGATGCCGCACCGCCGCCCCAGGTCCTCCGCCAGCATCAGGTCCGCGTCGTCGTAGTCGCGCCGGCGGTCGGAGACGAAGGTGACGGCACCCAGCGTCCGGCCGCGCGCCAGGATGGGAACGATCAGCGAGGACTGCGCCCCGAGGGTCCGGAGAATCTCCCCGCCCGCCTCCTCTGCCTGCTCGCCGCCCGCGAACTGATGGACGATGACGAACTCCGACTCGCGGCTGCGGATCACGCGGGGCGCGCCCAGCGGGTCGTCGCGCCGCGGCGGGTTGGAGCGGTAGAACACGCGGGCGGCGTCCTGCTTCTGCGGGTCGGGGTGCACCACGGCCACCCGGCGGATGGAATCGTCGGGCTCGACCAGGTCCACCAGGCACCAGGTGCCGAAGTGCGGGAGGGCGAGGGCCGCGGCCGTCGTGAGGGTGGTCTCGAAGTCGAGCGATTCGGCCAGGCAGCGGCTCGTCTCGGCCAGGAACGCGAAACGGGTCCGGACGTCCGGCGAAGACCTGGGTGTGGAGGTGTCCCGCCGTGGATCGCTCATGCTGGATCGAGATGGCCGTGTCCGCACAACCGGAGCATCGGCCCGGCGCAAGTCGCGGACCGCCGGCTGTCTCGCGGCCGCGCTCAGAAGAGGCGGGCGGAAGCGTCGTGCTCCACGTACTTCACGGCCGGGTGGCAGCGCACGGCGGCCAGCGCGGCCGGGGTGAGCCGCGCCGCGAAGCCGAGGAGCGCGGACTCGTACACGTGCGACGGCGTGAAGCCGTGCTCGCGCGCCAGCGCGCCGGCCACCGCGCGCGCGTCCGTGCCGTCGTGGAAGACGACGATGTACCCCGGCGGCTCAGGCGTAGACGCCTGCCTGCGCGCTCTCGGGCGCGGGCATGGCCCCGTCGCGGCTGCGGAGCGCCTCCTCGGCGGCGGCGTCCACCTCGGCGGTGACGGCGGCCTCGATCTCCTCCAGCCGCGCGCGGGCGAAGCCCTCCTCCTCCAGCCACGCCTCGTAGAGCCCCACCGGGTCGCGCTTCCCCCAGCGCGCGAAGGTCTCCGCGTCGAAGAGGTTGCGCGCCTCGCGCTCGTCGTGGGTGGCGTGGCCGCCCATGCGGAAGGTCTCGGCCACCAGCAGGCTCACCCCCTCGCCGGCGCGGGCGCGCTCCGCGGCCAGGCGGGTGGCGGCGAAGGCGTCGAGCACGTGGTTGCCGTCGAAGACGCCGCCGGCCACGCCGTACATCTTCGGCCAGTGGACGAAGGAGCCCGCGGCGTGCGCCGAGGTGGGAGTCCCCAGCGCCACCTGGTTGTTCTGGATGATGAAGAGGGCGGGGAGCCGCTGCACCGCGGCGAAGTTGATCCCCTCGTGGAAGGCGGCGACCTTGGTGGAGCCGTCGCCCACCCAGGTGAGCCCCACGCGGTCCTCGCCGCGCTGCTTGAAGGCGAGCGCCACCCCGGCGATGACCGGCACCACGTCGCCCACGTGCGAGATCGGTTGCACCACGCCGTGGCGCAGGTCGCCCACGTGCAGGTCGCGCCCGCGCGAGGGGGAGTCGCCGGTGCCCAGGTAGCTGCGGAAGATGGCGGCCACCGGCATCCCCATCTCGTGGCAGGCGCCGGCGTTGCGGATCATGGGCGCCACCACGTCGTGGTCCGGACCGGAGCGCCGCAGCGCGTGCACGGGGCCGATGGTGGCGGCCTCCTCGCCCACGCCCAGCCAGGCCTTGGAGATGACGCCGCTCTTGACCCAGCGCTTGAGCGCCACGTCGTGCAGCCGGTTGCGGAGGAGGCCGGCGTAGAGGTCGAGCAGCGCCGCCTCGGAGAGGCCGCGGACCACGCGGGCGCGCTCCGGGTCCGCGTCCACGCGCTCGCGGTAGGCGCGCACCAGCGCGGGGTCGGCGGTCCAGTCGTGGTACTCGGGCGGGTCGTACGCGGGGTAGCGCTTCATGGGAGCGGAGCATACGCGGCGCTCCGGCCGGGCGCAACGGCTGGACGCCTCCGCTGCGCCGGGGCTAGTTTGCCCGCCAGCATGGAGACCCCCGCTTGTTCCTGACCCTCGCGCTCGCCGCGGCGCTCGCGCAGCAGCCGGCGCCCGCGCCGGAGATCCTGGTGGAGCGCCGCCTGGCCGCGGCCGCCGCGCTGCGCCCGGGCGACACCGTGCGGGTGCGCGCCATCGCCAGCCAGGCGGCGCCGCGCCCCTTCGTGGTGGCGGGCGTATTCGAGCGCGCCGCGGACCCCAGCCGCATCGCCCGCAACGAGTACGAGGTGCGCCTCCACCTCCCGGACCTGGAGGCCCTCCTCCCCACCGCCGACCGGGTGGACCGCTTCGCCGTGGCGCTGGCGCCCGGCGCGCGGCCGGACCGCGCCGCGCGCTGGATCGAGGGCGTGGTCTTCGGCACCCGCGCCTACGACAGCGACGCGCTGGCCGGCCGCAGCAGCGCCACCTTCGCCGTGGTCTCGCGCTTCCACGACGCCATCGGCGTGGTCACCATCCTGGCCAGCGCCATCTTCCTCCTCTGCGTGATGGTCATCCGCGTCGACGAGCGCCGGCGCGACATGGCCGTGCTGCGGCTCATCGGCATCGGGCGCGGCACCGTCTTCCGCGCCATCGTGCTGGAAGCCGTGGCCATCGCCGTGGTGGGGAGCGCCGCCGGGGCCGCGCTCGGCATCGTGTCCACCCGGCTGGTCAACGCCCACTACGCCCGCGTCTACGACACCACCCTCCGCTTCGCCCTGGTGACCCCCCGCATCGTGCTGCTGGCCGCGCTGCTGGGGCTGGCGCTGGGCGCCGCGGCCGGGGCGCTCGCCGCCTGGCGGGTGGTGTCCGTCCCCCCGCAGAAGCTGGGCGAGCGGTGATCGTCCGCGCCTTCCTGCAGACGCTCGTCCGCCGGCGCGGGCGCACGGCGCTGGCGCTGGCCGGCATCGCCGTCTCCGCCGCGCTCCTCCTCGACATGACCATGCTCGCCTCGGGGCTCACCGGCTCGTTCGGGGAGATGCTGGGCGTGGTGGGCTACCGGCTGCGGGTGACGCCGAAGGGGATCCTTCCCTTCGACAGCGAGGCCGGCATCCAGCGCGGCGACGAGATCCGCCGGCGCATCGAGGCCGTCCCCGGCGTGCGCGCGGCGGCGCCGATCCTGGGCGCGCAGTTCTACCCGGCCCGCGGCGACAGCGTGGGCGAGCCGGTCTTCACCGTGGGGATCGACCCGCGCGCGCAAGCGCTCTACCGCCTGCTGGAGGGGGAGGAGCCCGGCCCCGGCGAGGTGGTGGCGAGCCAGGCGCTGGCCGAGGCGGAGGGGCTGCGGGTGGGCGACCGGGTGGCGCTGGCCGCGGACCTCGACGTCTCGCTGGGACGGGCGCGGGGGACGCGCGCCTACCGGGTGAGCGGCATCGGCGACTTCTGGTACGACTACGCCGGCCAGCGCTCGCTGGCCATGCGGATCGAGGAGGTGCGCGCCGCCACCCGCCGCCCGGACGAGGTGTCGCTCTTCGCCGTGGCGGCCGCGGAGGGGGTGGACGACGACGCGCTGGCGCGCCGCATCTCGGCCGCGGTCCCCGAGGTGTCCACCTGGTCCACCCGCGAGCTGATGGTGGAGATGGACCGGCGCCTCCTCTACTTCCGCCAGCTCGCCACCATCCTGGGGAGCGTGGCGATGGTGGTGACGGCGCTGCTGGTGTCGACCATCGTCACCATCGGCGTGCGCGAGCGCTTCGGCGAGATCGCCACGCTGCGGGCCATCGGGGTGCGGCGCGGGCGGCTGCTGGGTGCGATCGTGGCCGAGGGGCTGGCGCTGGCGCTGGCGGGGTGCCTGCTGGGGCTGCCCCTGGGGCTCTGGGTGGCGGGGAGGCTGGACGCCATCCTCCTCTCCTTCCCGAGCATCCCGGCCAAGATGACCTTCTTCGCCTGGGAGGCGGAGCGGGTGGCGCTGGCGCTGGCGCTGGTGGTGGCGGTGGGCGCGCTGGCGGGGCTCCTCCCCGGGGTGCGCGCCACCGGCTTCCCGCTGGCGCGGGCGCTGCGCGAGGAGGCGGAGTGAGGGCAGGTGCGAAGTGCGAAGTGAAATAAGCCCGGATGGCCGTAGGGGCGAGGCATGCCTCGCCCGTGCCGCCGCATGCGAAGACCCTGGCCTGGTCCTCATGTCCATCATCACGGCGCGCGGCGTCACCAAGGAATATCCCTACGAGGGAGACTCCGTGCACGCGCTGCGCGGCGTCGACCTCGACGTGGCCGCGGGCGAGCTGGTGGCGGTGGTGGGCCCCTCCGGATGCGGCAAGAGCTCGCTGCTGAACGTGCTGGCGGGGATCGACCCGCCCACCACCGGCACCGTCTCGCTCCTGGGCCGGCCCGTGTACGCGCTGGGCGAGCGCGCCCGCTCGGATCTGCGCCTGCGCGAGGTGGGCTTCATCTTCCAGCGCTTCCACCTGCTGGCGGTGCTCACCGCCGCCGAGAACGTGGAGCTGCCGATGGCCGAGGCCGGCGTGCCGAAGGCCGAGCGCCGCCGCCGCGCGCGCGAGCTGCTGGAATACGTGGGGCTCGGCCACCGGCTGGGCCACCGCCCGCCCCACCTTTCCGGCGGCGAGCAGCAGCGCGTGGCCATCGCCCGAGCGCTCGCCAACGCGCCGCGGGTGCTCTTCGCCGACGAGCCCACCGGCGAGCTCGACCGCCGCACCGGCGAGGAGATCATCACCCTCTTCCGGCGGCTGAACGACGCGGGGACCACCCTCGTCGTGGTCACCCACGACCCCGGCGTGGCCGCGCACGCGGGGCGGGTGGTGGAGATGGCGGACGGGCGCGTGGTCGGCCAGGGAGGCGCGGGGTGATCGTCGGCCTGGCGCTGGCCGAGCTGCGCAACCGTCCCGGGCGCGCGCTCTTCCTGCTGGCCGGCTACGCCCTGGGCGTGGCGGTGATGGTGGTGCTGCTGGCGGTGGGCGCGGCCATGCTGGAGCAGGCGCGCGACCGCGAGCTGGTGGGCGGCGGCGACGTGGTGGTGGTGCCCTCCGGCGTCAGCGCCGAGATGCTGAAGGCCGGCGGCGTGTCGTCGCTCTTCGTGGGGATCGACCACGCGCGCTTCATCCAAAGCGAGATCCTGGAGTCGCCCCGCGCGCGCGAGGAGCTGGGGGTGCGGGCCGCCAGCCCCATCCTCGACGCCCGGCAGGTGGAGCTGTTCGCGGGCGGCCGCGCCTACAAGGCGGTGGCCAGCGGCGAGGTCCCCTCGCGCGCCCGCGCCGCCGGCGCCGTGCCCCGGCTGCTGGCCGGCCGCTGGGAGGATTCCGATGCGGACCGCCGCTGGACCGCGCCCGCCGCGGCGGAGCTGTACGGCCGCATCGACCGCTTCCACCTCCCCGGCGGCGCGGCGGCGGGTGACTCCACCTGGGCCGAGTGGCACTACTTCAACCTGGTGCTCGACGAGCGCCGCTGGCTCTACGTGACGCTGATGGTGGGCGGGCGCGTGGGCGTGCCCGGCCAGTGGGGCGGGCGCATCCTCGTCACCGTGCGCGAGTCGGACGGCACGCACCGCTCGCTCACCCGCGACCTGCGCGACACGGAGGTGCGCTTCGACACCACCTCGCCGGACCTGCGCTTCGGCGACCGCGCCTACGTGCGCTTCGACGGCGCGGCCTACCGCGTGGCGGCCGACGCGGGCGGCGTGCGCGTGGCGCTGCGGGTGGCGCCGGCGCCTCGCCGCTACTTCCCGCCCACGGACATCGGCGGGACGGCGCTGGTGTCGGGATACGTGGCCCCCGCGCTCTACGCCACCGCCGAGGGCACCGTCTGCCTGCCGCGCTGCGAGGCGGTGCGGGGGGCGCAGGCGTACCACGACCACAACTGGGGCGTGTGGCGCAGCGTGTCGTGGGAGTGGGGCTCCGCCTCGGACGAGCGCCTGTCGCTCCTCTACGGCGTGGTGCGCGGCGACTCGACGGCCACAGAGGGGCTCTTCGCGTTCCTGGTGGACGAGCGCGGGGTGCGGGGCGTCTACCGCCCGGGCGCCATCGAGGTCCTGGAGACGCAGGCGGTGTCCGTTGGGGGCCGTACGCTGCGCGTGCCGAAGCGCTTCGCCTTCGCGGACCGGCGGCGGAGGATGCGGGTGACGGTGGAGGTGGCGGCCGTGCACGTCACGGACATGGAGCGTCCGCGCCGCCGCTGGTTCGTGCAGATGCGCGGCGTGGCCACGGTGGAGGAGGGGGGGGAGGTGCTGGGGCGGCTGCGCGGCTTCTTCGAGACCTACGTGGACGGGTAGCTCACCCGTAGTGGTAGCGGGCCTGGATGAAGTCGATGCGGTCGCGGCTGATGATGTACACGATGCGGTGCTCCTGCGTCAGCCGGCGCGACCACGTATCGGGTCCCAGGTATTTAAGCGGCTCCGGCTTGGCGATGCCGCCGAACGGGTCGCGCAGCACCGCTTCCACCAGATCCATCGCGCGCAGCGCCACCCGCCGGTCCGTCCCGATCCAGTAGCGCAGATCTTCGCGGAACTCGGGGTGGAACACCGCCTCGCGCCGCTCCCGCGGATCACCCTCCTTCGTCATCGAGTTGCAGCTCGCGCCGCAGCTCGTCCACGCTCGACGGCTCTAGCGTCCGGGCGCGGGCGCGGGTGATGGCGCGCAGCAGCCGCTCCGCGTTCTTCGGAGAGCGCAGCAGGTGCGCCGATTCCATGAGACTGGAGAGCTCCGTCGCGGAGACAAGCGCGACGTCTTCGGCCCCGCGGCGCGAGATGATCACCACCTCCTGGTTCTCCGTAACCTCGTCCAGGAGCTGCGCCAGGTTCGCGCGGGCTGCGGTGTAGGTGGTGTGGATCGGCATCGTGCCTCCGCGGTAGCTGTACAGGTATACAGTACAGGTTATGCCTTGAAAGGTCAAGCCCCACGACAAAAAACACGGCGGCGCCGGCCCGAGGGCCAGCGCCGCCATGTGACGCTACCGAGAGCGACTTAGTTCTGCCCCTCGGGGTTCAGGATCTTGTCGATCTGGTCGCGCAGGTCCTGCAGGTGCAGGCGCGTGGCGCGGTCCGAAGTGCGACCCAGTGCCGAGGCCGCCTGCTGGTCCAGCGCCCGCAGCTCACCCCGCAGCAGCGCGCGCGCCTCCGAGGGCGCCGGCCGCGGCGGCGGCGCGCCGAAGAGCGTCGCCAGCGGGTTCGGCGGCGTCGGACGCGCGTTCAGCTTCTGGTTCACCACGTCCAGGTAGGCGCGCTGCAGGTTGCGGCGGAACGGGTCCACCCGCACGGCCCCGCCCCGCGTCAGCTCGGTGAAGATCCCCTGCCGCATGTCGCCCAGCAGGTCGGCGAGCGTGTAGCTGCGCCCCGAGGAGAGCGCCTCGTGCTCCACCAGCCGCCGCATCCGGCCGTCGTTCAGCAGCTGGTTGATGATGGCGCGCTGCGCCGCCACCACCCGGTCCATCGCCCCCTCCACCTCGATGCGCCGGAGCACCTGCGGGTCGAGGAAGAACTCGGGGGTCTGGAAGGCGTTCTCGTTCAGGAAGCGCACCGCCTCGGCCTGCCGCTCGCGCGGCACCGGGGTGAAGCGCACCCCGCCCTGCCCGCCCAGCCGCTCCTGGCTCTCCACCCCGCCCACCAGGATGGCCACGTGGCCCAGCTCCGTGCGCCACTGGTTCACCGTGCGCTGGTAGATCTCGTTCAGGTCCGCCCAGTCCTCGCCCTCGCGCTCGGTGGCCGTCAGCAGCATCGGCACCACCCGCTGCAGGTTGCGGATGCCGAGCGCCGTGGAGCGCACCGGGTCCGCGTCGCCCACCGCCTCCGTCTGGTCGCCCGGATCGGCGCCGAGCGTGCCGGGGGTGTTGAAGCGCAGGTAGGCGGCCGTGTCCTGCATCCGCGCCCAGCGGTTGAGCGTGGGACGCTCCTCCTCCGGGGTGCGGGCGCCCGGGATCGGCCGGTACCCCCACATGGTGGCGAACTTGTCGTAGGGGCCGATGTCCGGCACCAGCAGCTCCACCGGGATGCGGTCCTCCGGCTGCGCCACGTAGTTGAAGCGCGAGTAGTCCATCAGCGTGGGCGTGTGGCCCATCCGCCGCAGGAAGCTCACGCTGCGCACGCTGTCGGCCGGGTAGGTGGAGCTGGCCTTCTGGTTGTGCGGGAAGCCGAGCGTGTGCCCCACCTCGTGCGCCACCACGTAGCGCAGCAGCCGCCCCATCAGCGGGTCCGGCAGCGGCAGGGTGCGCGTGCGCGGGTCCAGCGGCGCCACCTGCACGAAGTACCAGTCGCGCAGCAGGTTGAGCACGTTGTGGTACATGTTGACGTCCGCCTCCAGGATCTCGCCCGTGCGCGGATCGTGGACGTGCGGGCCGTTGGCGTTCTCGATGGTCGAGGGGAGCCAGCGGATGGTGGAGTAGCGCGCGTCCTCGGGCGACCAGTCGGGGTCGTTGGGCGCGTCGCGGGCCACGATGGCGTTGCGGAAGCCGGCCTCCTCGAACGCCCGCTGCCAGTCCTCGATCCCCTGCTTCACGTAGGGGATCCACTTGGCCGGCGTGTTCGGGTCGACGTAGTAGACGATCGGCTGCTTCGGCTCGCAGGGGATGGTCTGCCCGTCGGGGCACTCCAGCCGGTAGCGGGTGATGAACGACCGCTCGGCGGCCCGGTGCTCCTCGGTGCCGAAGTCCGTCTGCTCCACCGAGAAGTAGCCCACGCGGCTGTCGTGCAGGCGCGGCATCATCGCGTCGTCCGGCAGGCGCACCATGCTCCAGTGCAGCACCACGCTGGCGGTGCGCGGGAGCGGGCGGAACTCCTCGGGGATCCCCGGCGGCGCGGTGGGCGTCACCGTGTAGGTCTGCGTGGCCTCCACCTCGACGTTGCGGGGGAAGGCCACCGCGCGCTCGATGTACGAGCGGCCCGCGTCGAGCGTGCCGCGCAGCCCCGACCCCGGCCCGAACTCGGGGTTCGAGGTGGTGTAGAGCCGGGTGACGTCGATCACCGCCGCGCTGTCGGGCCCGTACGACTCCACGTTGAAGACGGCCACCACCGGGTCGTAGTTGGCCGCCTGCACCGCGCGGTACACCGGCTGCGTGCTGTCGGCCGTGATCTCGTACGACACGTTGCGCAGCAGCACGCGGTCGCCGCGGCGCTCCCAGCGGAGCACGCGGTTGCCCACCGGCTCGCCGCCGTAGCCGGAGCCCAGCGTGTTGCGGGCGATCTGCGTCACCAGCAGCATCTCCTTCCCCAGCTCCGAGCGGGGGATCTCGAAGAGGAGGCGGCTGCCGATGCGGTGGGTCTTGAACATCCCCTCGCGGGTGATCGCCCGGTCGGTGACCACCTGCGCGTAGGGCCGGGGGTTGGGCTCGCCCTGCTGGGCCCCGCC
>DASUNK010000092.1:0-2471 GCA_036277195.1 Longimicrobiaceae bacterium
GATCCCCTCCTCCACGTCCTGCGGGAGGAAGCGCCCCGCGTCGTCGCGCGAGAGGCCGAAGGTGGTCTGGGTGAGGTCGTTGGTGCCGAAGGAGAAGAAGTCCGCCTCGGCGGCGATGCGGTCCGCCGTCACCGCGGCCCGGGGGAGCTCGATCATGGTCCCCACGCGGTACTCCACCCGCGCGCCGTGCTGCTCGAAGACCTCCTCCGCCGCCTCGCGGACGACACGGGCCTGCCGCTTCAGCTCCTCGGCGGCCGACACCAGCGGCACCATCACCTCCGGGCATACCCTCACCCCCTCCCGCTGCACCGCCACCGCCGCCTCGAAGATGGCCTGCGCCTGCATCCAGGTGATGTCCGGGTAGGTGATCCCCAGCCGGCAGCCGCGGTGCCCGAGCATGGGGTTGGCCTCGGCGTGCTGCTCCACCCGCAGGCGCAGCCGCGCCGCGTCGGTGCCGAGCCGGCGGGCCAGGTCGCGCGCCTCGGCGGCGCCGTGGGGGAGGAACTCGTGCAGCGGCGGGTCCAGCAGGCGGATGGTGACGGGAAGCCCGTCCATGGCCCGGAAGATCCCCTCGAAGTCGGCGCGCTGCATCGGGAGGAGCCGGGCGACGGCGATGGCGCGCTGGGCGCTGGTCTCGGCCAGGATCATCTCCCGCACCGCGTCGAGGCGGTCGCCCTCGAAGAACATGTGCTCGGTGCGGCAGAGCCCGATCCCCTCCGCGCCGAAGCGGCGGGCCACCTCGGCGTCGCGGGGGGTGTCGGCGTTGGTGCGCACCTTCAGGGTGCGGAAGCCGTCCGCCCACGCCATCAGCCGCTGGAAGTGCTCGGTCGGCTCCGCCTCCACGGTGGGCACCTTCCCCAGGATCACCCGTCCCGTGCTCCCGTCCAGGGTGATCCAGTCGCCCTCGCCCACGGTGACGCCGCCGGCGGTGAAGCGGCGCCGCGCCTCGTCCACCTCCACGCTCGACGCCCCGGCCACGCAGCACTTCCCCATCCCGCGCGCCACCACGGCCGCGTGCGAGGTCATCCCCCCGCGGCAGGTGAGGATGCCGCGGGAGGCCACCATCCCGTGGAAGTCGTCGGGCGAGGTCTCGCGGCGCACCAGCACCACCGCCTCGCGCGCGCCCCGCTCGGCGGCCTCGTCGGGGTTGAACACCACCACGCCGGACGCGGCCCCGGGCGAGGCGGGGAGCCCGGTGGCGATCACCTTCACGGGCGCCCTGGGGTCCACGGTGGGGTGCAGGAGCTGGTCGAGCTGCTCCGGCTGCACCCGCAGCACCGCCTCGCGGGGGGAGATCAGCCCCTCGTCCGCCATCTCCACGGCGATGCGCACCGCCGCGCGCCCGGTGCGCTTCCCGGTGCGCGTCTGCAGCAGGTAGAGCCGGCCGCGCTCGACGGTGAACTCCAGGTCCTGCATCTCGCGGTAGTGGGCCTCCAGCCGCCGCTGGGCATCGAGCAGCTCCGCGTACGCCTGGGGCAGCGCCTCGGCCATCCCGTCGATCGGGAGCGGGTCGCGGATGCCGGCCACCACGTCCTCGCCCTGGGCGTTCACCAGGAACTCGCCGTAGAAGCGCTTCTCGCCGGTGGCGGGGTCGCGGGTGAAGCAGACGCCGGTGCCGCTGTCCGCGCCCAGGTTGCCGAAGACCATGGAGCAGACGTTGACGGCGGTGCCCAGGTCGTCGGCGATGCCGTTGACGCGGCGGTAGGCGCGGGCGCGCGGCACCTCCCACGAGTTGAAGACGGCGTGGATGGCGCCCCAGAGCTGCTCCTGCGGGTCGTCGGGGAAGGGGGAGCCGGTGGCCTCGCGCACCAGCGCCTTGAAGTCCGCCGTCAGCCGGCGCAGGTCGGCGGCGGCGAGCTCGGTGTCCTGCGCCGCGCCGGCGGCGCGCTTCGCCTCGTCGAGGAGGTGCTCGAAGCGCTCGGCGGGGATGCCCAGCACCACGGCGGCGTACATCTGCACGAAGCGGCGGTACGAGTCGAAGGCGAAGCGCTCGTCGCCGGACTCGGCGGCCAGCGCCGCGGCGGTGTGCTGGTTGAGGCCCAGGTTGAGGATGGTCTCCATCATCCCGGGCATGGAGACGGCGGCGCCGGAGCGCACGGAGACCAGCAGCGGGTGCTGCGCCCCGCCGAAGCTCTTGCCGGTGGCGCGCTGCAGGCGGTCGAGGGCGGCCTCCACCTCCTCGCGGAGGCCGTCGGGGTAGCGCTGCTCGCGGAGGTAGCGCCGGCAGACCTCGGTGGTGAGGGTGAAGCCGGGGGGGACGGGCACGCCGATGCGGGCCATCTCGGCCAGCCCGGCGCCCTTGCCGCCGAGCAGGTCCTTCATCTCCTTCCCGCCCTCGGTCTCCCCGGCGCCGAAGAAGTAGACGTACCGCTCCGCCATGCGAGTGCGAGAGTGCGAAAGTGCGTGAGTGCGAGCGTGCGGCGGGTGAGCAAGATCGGCGCCGGGCCCCCTCCCCCCGACCCCCTCCCCCA
>DASUNK010000093.1:0-7379 GCA_036277195.1 Longimicrobiaceae bacterium
AGCGACGCCGCCTCGTTCAAGGCCATGCTGCCCCATCTCCGCGGGTAGGCGGGCCGATATGCGGTTATCATTCGCACCGTGGCGCGCAGGCTACGCATAGCGGTCAACACCGGGGGAGGCGACGCGCCGGGCCTGAACGCCGTCATCCGCGCCGCCACCCTGGCCGCGCTGCAGGAGGGGTGGGAGGTGCTGGGGATCCGCCGCGGCTACATGGGGGTGCTGGAGGGGGAGGTGGACGGCGAGGCGGGGGTGTTCCCCCTCACCGCCAACACGGTGCGCGGCATCACCCACCTGGGCGGGACCATCCTGGGCACCACCACCCGCGGCAACCCGTTCGGGCTGGAGGTGCGCCAGCCGGACGGCACCTGGGGGACGGTGGACCGCTCGGACGAGATCGTGCGGCGCTTCCGCGAGCTGGAGATCGACGCGCTGGTGGCCATCGGCGGCGACGGCTCGCTCAACATCGCCAAGGCGCTGTTCGACAAGGGGCTCCCGGTGATCGGCGTCCCCAAGACCATCGACAACGACCTGATGGCCACCGACGTGACCTTCGGGTTCCAGACGGCGGTGGAGGTGGCCACCGACGCCATCGGCCGGCTGCACTCGACCGCCGAGGCGCACCAGCGGGTGATGGTGGTGCAGCTGATGGGGCGGCACACGGGGTGGATCGCGCTGGAGTCGGGGCTGGCGGGCGGGGCGGACGTCATCCTCATCCCCGAGATCCCCTACCAGGTGGAGCGCATCGCGGCCAAGGTGCGCGAGCGCGACGCGGCCGGGCGGCGCTTCAGCATCGTGGTGGTGGCCGAGGGGGCGAGCGCGGCCGGGGGGCAGCCCAGCTACGCCGACGCCAGCGGCCGCTACGGCGGCATCGCGGACGTGGTGGCCGCCGCCATCCAGGCGGTGACGGGGAAGGAGACCCGCACCCTGGTGCTGGGGCACATCCAGCGCGGCGGCGAGCCGATCGCCTACGACCGCAGCCTGGCGCTGCGCTTCGGGGCGGCGGCGGTGCGCTGCATCCGCGACGGCGCGCTGGGGACGATGGTGGCGCTGCAGGGACAGCGCATCGTGGCGGTGCCGCTGGCGGAGGCGGTGCGCGAGATCAAGCGGGTGCCGCTCGACGGCGACCTGGTGACGGTGGCGCGGCAGATGGGGATCGCGCTGGGCGACTGAGGCGGTCTCTACGCGATGGCGTGAAAGCGGCGGAGGCGGCACGGTGGAAGTCGTTGATTTCACGGGGAGAAGCATTAGTTTATCGCGGGTGCCGTGCCCCCCCGATCCCCCGCACACGTTGACCGCCGATCCGGCTGTGCGCTTCGACCCGGGAGAAGCTGCGCAGGTGTCCGCCGACGGCGCGCCCCCCTCGCCCGAGGCGGTGGTGCTCGCCTTCGCGTCCGTCCCCCTCCTGGCGGGGGTGGACCCGACGGCCGCCGCCTGCCTGGAAGTGGCGCGCGCTCTCTTCGGCGGCCCCGCGGCGCTCTCCGTCCCCACCACCCCGGTGCCGCTGGAGGTGGGCGACCCGCGCGAGGGGCTGACCGCCCTGGCGCGCTTCCCCGCGCCCGGCGGCGAGGGGACGCTCTGGGCGCGCCCGCAGGCCGGCGAGCTCCCCGAGGCGGTGCGCGAGGCGGTGCGGCAGCAGCTGGCGCGGGTGTGGCAGGTGCAGGAGCACCGCGCGGCTCAGGCGCTGGAGCTCGACCAGCTCCGCTTCCACCTGAACGCGCTGCAGCAGGTGGCGCGCACCCTGGCGGTGGTGCGCGGCGCGGAGGAGACGGAGCGGCTGATCCTGGACTCGGTGGGCGAGGTGTTCTTCGCCTGGTGGGCGGCGCTCTACTACACCGACGGCGAGCAGTACACCTGCCGGGCGGTGCGCTCGCTGCGCGGCGAGTCGGTGGCCTACGCCATCCCCGCCCGGGTGGTGCGCGCCATCGCCCCGCCGGGGCAGCCGCCGGTGATCCCGCCGGAGGACGCGGAGATCCGCGACCACGTCCCCGCCGAGGTGGCGGTGGTGGCGCCGCTCGACTTCGGCGACGGCGAGGCGGGGCTGCTCATCCTGGGGCGGCGGATGAACGACGCGCCCTACGAGTCGCACGACCTGGCGCTGCTGCGCGCCCTGGCCGACGCCTCGGCCATCGCCCTGCGCAACGCGGACCTGCACGACCGGCTGCGGGCCCAGGCCACCATCGACCCCCTCACCGGCTGCCACAACCGGCGCGGCTTCGACGAGATCCTGGCGCTGGAGTTCACCCGGGCGCGGCGCTACGAGCGGCCGGTCAGCCTGGTGCTGCTGGACATCGACCACTTCAAGCGGATCAACGACGACTTCGGCCACGAGGTGGGCGACAACGCGCTGCAGCGCATCGGGCGCGCGGTGCGCCACACCTTCCGCGCCACGGACAGCGCCTGCCGCTACGGCGGCGAGGAGTTCGCCCTGATCTTCCCGGAGACGGCGAAGGAGGAGGGGATGAAGCTGGCCGAGCGGCTGCGCCTGCTGATCGAGTCGCTCCCGCCCAACGCGGAGGTGCCGCGCTCGCTGACGGCCAGCTTCGGGGTGTCGGCGTACCCCGACGACGCGCAGGACCCCACCGAGCTGGTGCGGGTGGCCGACCGCGCGCTCTACCTGGCCAAGTCGAACGGCCGCAACCGGGTGGAGGCGCTCTGACCGTGGTGCTCACCCCGAAGCAGCGCGCCCATCTCAGGTCGCTGGCGCACCACCTGAAGCCGGTGGCGCAGATCGGCCGCGAGGGGGTGACGGACGCCTCCGCCCACGCGGTGGAGGAGGCGCTCGCCACCCGCGAGCTGATCAAGGTGAAGGTGCAGGAGGCGGCGCCGCTGGACGTGCGCGCGGCCGCCGCGGCGCTGGCGGAGCGGCTGGAGGGGGTGCAGGTGGTGCAGACCATCGGCCGCGTGGCCGTGCTCTACCGCCCGCACCCCGAGCAGCCGGAGATCCGGCTCCCCCGCTCCTCCCCTCAGTAGATGTAGACCGGCGTGCCCACGGGGACGTTGCGGTACATCCACAGGATGTCGTCGCGCAGCATGCGGATGCACCCGTGGCTGGCCGCCGTCCCCACGGAGCGCTCGTTCTCGGTGCCGTGGAAGTAGTAGCCGTCGTACATCTCCAGCTTGGCCACCCCCAGCACCCCCTTGTGCCGCCGCTGCGGGCTCCCCCAGGGCGGGATGTAGACCGTGCCTCCCGAGATCGGCTCGCGCCCGGCGGGGAAGCCGGCGAGCGCCCCCGGGCCGGCGTTGCTCATGTCGACCACGCGCAGCCCCCGCTGGCGGGCGATCTCGATGTAGTGCCAGTTGGGCGGCACCCACACCGGGTCGAGCTCCTTGTGGGTGATGGCCATCTTGCCGCGCGGCGTCTGGAAGCGCTTGGTGCGCCCGCCGATGACCAGCGTCTTCCCCGAGCCCACCGCCACCGGGGCGCGGAAGAGGGTGTCCTGCCCCTTGAGGTACCACACCATCCGCTCGGCGATGGAGACCACCAGGTACGGTGTCTCCCGCGGCACCAGCTCGGCCTCCTTCTCGGCCAGCGTCTGCTCGCGCCGGGCCATTTCGGACACGCTCTGGGCCTCCTTGCGGCGCAGGAAGGCGAGCGAGCGGGAGTCGTGGTTGTAGGCGATGGCGGCCACCTGGCGCTCGAAGCGCTCGTTGACCGCGAAGGCGGTGGTGCCCACGAAGAGGACCACGGCCAGCAGCAGCCCGCCCAGGAGCTGCAGCGTGGTGCCCCGGTGGTCGTGCAGGATGCGGCGCAGCCGCCCGGGCGGGGTGTAGTCCCGCCGCTCGGGGGTGCCCGCGCGGGTCAGTCGCTCTCGCTCTTCGGCCATGTTCCTATCTCAGTAGATGAAGACCGGGGTGTCTTCGCGCACCGCGTCGAAGATGGCCGCCAGGTCGCGGGCGCGCGCCACGAACGACGCGGGCTTCACCACCCCCTTGAGCGGCCCTTCCTGCGGCTCGGTGTAGATCTCGGTGCCGTCGTCCAGCCGCAGCACGTAGCGGCCCAGCCCGCCGGCCACCCGGCGCTCGGCCTCGGGGGGCACCGGCTGCCCCTGGCCCAGGTAGACCCACTCGGGGACGGTGTACACGGGCGACACCTGCTTCTCGGCCAGCTGCCGCTCGCCCAGGGCGCGCACGAAGCGCCAGGTGCGCCCGTCGGGGGCGCGGATGATGGAGTCCGGCCCGATGCGCAGCGGGGCGCGGCGCAGCGTGGCCTTGCCGTGGCGCAGCTCCAGCACCGAGTCGTCCAGGCTGATGGCCAGGTGCATCCCCTTCTGCTCCAGCGTCTTCACCCGCAGCTCGCGGCGCAGGAGCGCCACCGCCAGCTCGGAGCGCTTGGCCCGCGACTGGAGCACCGAGTCGCGCGTGGCCCGCTCCTCGGCCGACATCTGCCGGTCGATCCGGGTCGCCTCGCGCTGGTAGCGCGGGATGCGGGCGCCCACCACCAGGGTGGCCGCCGCGAAGAGCGCGATCAGCGCCGCCATCCCCCAGAAGAACACCGGGTGCTCCCGGCGGAAGCCGGAACCGCGCGGTCGTGGCTCGTTCATGTCCTCTCTTCGCCAAACGTCTGGTTCCCAGGACCCGGGGTCGCTTCCAGCAAGACGCGTTCCCGGCGCCCGGTGACGCGTTAGTCGTTGCGGGCGGGGCACTTACGGTGTGTGCGGGAGCGGCGGCGTAACCGCGGCCCCGCGGGATGGAATGCGTGTTGCTCCGCGAGCACGGCGGGGAACGGAGCGGACCCGGACAGGGACGGACGGCATGGCGGAGCGCGTCGGGGCGGACCGCACGCTGGCGGTGGGGATCGCGCGCGCCTTCGGGGGGGCCATCTTCTTCTCGCTCCCCCTGCTGATGACCATGGAGATGTGGTGGCTGGGGTTCTACATGAGCCGCTGGCACCTGGCGCTCTTCATGGTGTTCATCCTCCCCCTCCTCATCGGGATCGACCACTACTCGGGGTTCGAGGAGACCTCCACCTGGCGTGAGGACGTGGTGGACGCGCTGGTGGCGTACGCGGTGGGCTTCGTGGCCGCGACGGGGATCCTCCTCCTCTTCGGCGTGGTGGGGGCGGACACGCCGCGCGCCGAGGCGGTGGGGAAGGTGGCGCTGCAGGCGGTGCCGGCCAGCTTCGGGGCGGTGCTGGCCTCCAGCCAGCTCGGCGGCGGCGGCGAGAAGGAGAAGGGGCGCAAGGAGCGGGCGGGATACGCGGCCGAGCTGATGTTCATGGTGGCGGGCGCGGTGTTCCTGGCCTTCAACGTGGCCCCCACGGAGGAGATGATCCTCATCTCCTACCTGATGACGCCCTGGCACGCGCTGGCGCTGCTGGCGGTGTCGGTGCTGCTGATGCACGCCTTCGTGTACGCGGTGGACTTCCGAGGGCAGCACGTGGTGCCGGAGGGCACGCCGCCGTGGAGCCTCTTCCTGCGCTACACCGTGCCGGGGTACGCGCTGGCGCTGCTGGTGAGCGCCTACGTGCTCTGGACCTTCGGGCGGCTGGACGGGAGCGCCTGGACGGAGATGGTGAAGCACATCATCGTGCTGGGGTTCCCGGCCAGCCTGGGCGCGGCGGCGGCGCGCCTGATCCTCTGACGCGCGGACGGGAGGAGGGGAGATGCCGCAGCGGGCGAAGGAGGAAGTCTCCGCGTGGGAATGGGTGGCGGCCGGGCTGGGGACGGCGCTGCTGCTGGCGGCGGTGGGCTTCCTGGTGCACCAGGGGCTGACGCTGGAGGACGGACCGCCGCACATCGTGCTGCAGGTGGACTCGGTGCACCCGGGGCCGGGCGGCTACGTGGTGGAGTTCACCGCCCGCAACGAGGGCGGCACCACGGCGGCCGGACTGCTGGTGGAGGGGGAGCTGCAGGGCGGCTCCGGCCCGCCGGAGACCAGCGAGGTGACCATCGACTTCGTCCCCGCCGAGGGAGAGCGGAAGGCGGGGCTGGTCTTCGCGGCGGACCCGCGCCGCCACCCGCTCCGCCTGCGCGCCAAGGGGTACGACGAGCCGTGAAGACGCCGTTCTGGTGGCTGGGCTGCGTCTTCGGCTTCCTCGGCGTCGCCGCGGGGGCGTTCGGCGCGCACGCGCTGCGCGCCCGCCTGGCGCCGGAGCTGCTGGCCGCCTTCGAGACCGGGGCCCGCTACCAGCTGGTCCACGCGCTGGCCCTGCTGGCGGTGGCGCTGGCGGCGGAGCGCCTCCCCGGGCGCGGGTGGCGCGCCGCGGGGTGGCTCTTCACCCTCGGCATCGTGGCCTTCTCGGGGAGCCTCTACCTGCTGGCGCTCACCGGCGCCCGCTGGCTGGGGGCCGTGACCCCGCTGGGCGGGGCGGCGCTGCTGGCCGGCTGGGTGGCGCTGGCGCTCGCCACACGTGTCCCCCGCGGGTGACGCCCGCGTCCGTGCCGGGGTACGCCGCGCGGGGGCGGTCGCGGGGACGGGATCGCCAAGTGTTTGCAGCGGAACGCTTTACCGGATCGGGTGTAGGGGCTCACGGCTTGCTGCACCCGCGGACAGCTTCACGCTGGTCTCGCGCCGCCTTCGATTCAGCACCGAGGATTCCCATGAAGACCCGCCGACTCGCGCTGCTCCTCCTGCCGCTGGCCCTGGGCGCCTGCATGGGGCCGTACGGCAACTGGGGGGGCTCCGGCGACCCCTACGACGACGACCGCGGCTGGGAGGACTCCGGCCTGCCGCTCTCCGCGCGCCTCTACGGCGACGGGATGTCGCTGGGGGTGTCGGTGAACGGCCCCGCGCACGTCGCCATCTTCGAGGTGGTGCCGGGCCGGGGGATGGGGCTGCTCTACCCCGCCTACAGCCACGAGCGCGCCTACCTGCACGCCGGCTTCAACCGGCTGTTCTGGGGGACGCCGCGCTACTACGACTGGTACTTCACCTACGCGCACTCGGCGTACAACTCCGACGGGCCGCGCTACCTCTTCCTGATCGCCTCGCGGCGGCCGCTGCACATCGGCCGCTTCCAGGAGTCGCCGGGGGCGCTGCGGAGCGTGCTGGGGCTGAACAGCTACGCGTCGCTGAACGCGTACACGGCCATGGACCAGCTGGTGGAGGCCGTGGTGCCGGTGCAGCCGGACGACGACTGGACCACCGACATCTACACCATCTGGCCGGACCGCACCGGGCGCCGGGTGGCCTCCCGGATCACCGTGAACTGCGGCCACGGGATCTTCGTGGAGGTGCCGCTGGACCTGATGCGCTACGCCTGCCGCAGCGCGCGCCGCCAGCGCGACACGCCGCCGCCGCCGCGCGACTCCACCGAGGCGGAGGGCGATTCGGTGAGCACGCCCGTGCGCCGCCGGCCCACGCCGGTGGCGAGCGGGGGCGAGGGCGCCGGCGAGCGCCGGACGCCGGTGCGCCCCGAGACGGGCGACGCCGCCGACGAG
>DASUNK010000094.1:0-2640 GCA_036277195.1 Longimicrobiaceae bacterium
GCGCGAACTGGCTGGGGCTGGAGAACGAGCAGCGGCTGGCGCAGCACGGGGGCGGCGTCTCGGCGTGCGCGGTGTGCGACGGGGCGCTCCCCGGCTTCCGCGACCAGCGGGTGGTGGTGGTGGGTGGCGGCGACACCGCCATGGAAGAGGCCACCTACCTCACCAAGTTCGCCCGCGAGGTGGTGATCGTGCACCGGCGCGACTCCTTCCGCGCCTCGCAGGTGATGCAGGAGCGCGTGCTCGCCAACCCCAAGATCCGGGTGCGCTGGAACTCGCAGGTGGTGGACGTGCACGGCGGCGACCACATCACCGGCGTGCGGCTGCGCAGCACGGTCACCGGGGAGGAGGAGGACTTCCCCTGCGGCGGGCTCTTCGTCGCCATCGGCCACACCCCCAACACCGCCTTCCTCCAGGGGCAGGTGGAGCTGACGCCGAACGGCTACGTCCGCCTCTGCCAGGCGTGGCGCACCGCCACCTCGGTGGACGGAGTGTTCGCGGCGGGCGACGTGATGGACGACTACTTCCGGCAGGCGGTGACGGCGGCGGGGACGGGGTGCATGGCGGCGCTGGAGGCGGAGCGCTGGCTGGCGCACCACGGCGTGGCCGAGGCCGAGCCCCCCGTGCTGGAGACCGCCGAGAGCTCCGTCGGCCACCCCGAGGCCCAGACGGCGTAGCTCCCGCCTCCCCGGGCCGCCGCGGAACCCGGCGGCTCGCGCGCGGTATCAGGGCGTATGCCCGGGGGCCAGGGGGCCCCACCGCAGACCGCCCCGCGGTGCCCCGTCCGCCGGACGCGCCGCGGGCATTTCATTCTGCGCGGACGCCATCGTCCGCAGAGAGCGAGCCGCATGGCCAAGGAAGAAGGCATCGTGCTGGATGGGCACGTCACCGAGGTGCTCCCCGACCGCAAGTACCGCGTGAAACTGGAGAACGGCCACATGGTGCTGGCGTACGGGGCCGGCAAGATGTCGAAGTTCAAGATCCGGGTCATGGTGGGTGACCGCGTCACCCTCTCGCTCTCGCCGTACGACCTCACGCGCGGCCGCATCACCTACCGACACAAGTCCTGAAGACGAGGACCCTCCACCCCGAGCCTGGAGTGAGCGAATGACAGCGGGAAACAGCGCGAAGCGCATCCGCGGCGAAGACCTGGTCGTCTGCACGACGGAACGCCCCGGCTGGGTGGCCGGGAACCAGCGCCTCCCGGGGATCGGGGAAGAGGTGTACTGCGTGGGTGGGGCCGGAGTGGTGAGCGCCGTGCTCGGCAAGACGGGCGACGGGAGCCGGCTGCTGGAGATCCGGCTCACGGAGCCGGGCGCCAAGCCCTTCTTCGCCGCCGCCTCGAACGTGCTGGTCGCGCCCGCGTAAACGGGGCGACAGAAAAAGGAACGGGGCCGCCCCACGCGCTGTGGGGCGGCCCCGCTTCCGCGCCTGCGGAGCAGGCGCGGCGGCACAGCCGAGCAGGACGACGTTCTCGGCGGCGGGGCCCTTCTGGCCCTGCACCACGTCGAACTCCACCCGCGCGCCCTCGGCGAGGGTGCGGAAGCCGCTCCCCTGGATGGCGCTGTGATGGACGAAGCAGTCCTTCGCCCCGTCCTCCGGCGTGATGAAGCCGAAGCCCTTGCTGTCGTTGAACCACTTGACGGTACCGGTGGTACGCATCCCGTACTCTCCTTGTGTGTTGACCGACTCTCGAGGTAGCGGGTCGTTCCGTACCAGCGATCGCCTGTTCGTGCGCGGGTCCAGTTGCGCCCCCCGCGCGGGGCGTCGCGAGCAAACAAAAAGACCCGGGAACGCGTGTCCCAGGTCCTCGTCAGCACTGGTCCTCTGTTCCGCACGCTTTCGTACTCGCAGCCCTGAATCTAGCGGCGCGGCGAGCGTGCGTCAACCCCCGGACGCCGCGCCGCGCGGGGCTCCCGGCGGGCCGTGATATTGCGTGTGCGGCGGAGCGGCTGCGTCCACATCCACCTTCAGCCCGGAGAGGAGGCACCGATGGCGCAGGCTAGAGATGGAGACAAGGTCCGGGTGCACTACACCGGCCGCCTGCCGGACGGCACGGTGATCGATTCCTCGCGCGGCCGCGCGCCGCTGGAGTTCACGCTGGGCGAGGGGCGGGTGCTCCCGGGCGTCGAGGAGGCGGTGGCCGGGATGAGCCCGGGCGAGCAGGCCACCGTCTGGGTGCCGCCGGAGAAGGGATACGGCCCCCACCGCGAAGATCTGCTGCTGGTGGTGGGGCGCGACCGCTTCCCGGCCCACCTGGAGCTGGAGGTGGGACAGCGTTTGCAGATGCGGCGCGAGGGCGAGCCGCCGGCCCTGGTCACGGTGATCGAGATGTCCGAGGCGGACGTGACGCTCGACGGCAACCACCCGCTCGCGGGGCAGGACCTCACCTTCGATCTCGAGCTGCTGGAGATCGCCTAGCGCGGGGGAGCCGCGCGGCCTTTCACACACTTTCAGGGGCAACATGAGGAGCACCGGGACGGTGAAGTGGTTCAACCCCGAGAAGGGCTACGGCTTCATCTCGCGCGAAGACGGGCCCGACCTGTTCGTCCACCACAGCGCCATCCAGGGGGGCGGGTTCAAGACGCTGAACGAAGGCGAGCGGGTGGAGTTCGACGTGGTGCAGGGGCAGAAGGGCCCGGC
>DASUNK010000095.1:0-3643 GCA_036277195.1 Longimicrobiaceae bacterium
CCGGTCCGGTACAGCCGGCCGGGGGCGAACGGGTCGTCCACGAAGCGCTCCGCGGTCAGCTCCGGGCGGTTCAGGTACCCGCGCGCCACCCCCGCGCCGCCCACGTACAGCTCGCCCGGCACCCCGATCGGCACCGGGCGCCGCGCCGGGTCGAGCACGTACAGCCGCAGGTCGGGGATCGCCCGGCCGATGGGGCTCCCCGATCCGCCGAAGACGTCCTCGCGGCTCAGCGGCCGGTAGGTCACATGCACGGTGGTCTCGGTGATCCCGTACATGTTCACCAGCCGCGGCGTCTCGGCGCCGCGGCGCTCCACCCACTCGCGGAGCGTGGCGGGCTCCAGCGCCTCGCCGCCGAAGACCACCACGCGCAGCGCCAGCTCGCCACCCCGCTCGCCGTCCACGCGGATGAACTGCCGGAACGCCGACGGCGTCTGGTTCAGCACGGTCACGCCTTCGCGCCGGACCAGCGCGTGGAACGCCTCGGGGTCGCGGCTGACCATCTCCGGCACCACCACCACGCGGCCGCCGTACAGGAGCGCGCCCCACAGCTCCCAGACCGAGAAGTCGAAGGCGTAGGAGTGGAAGAGCGTCCACACGTCTTCGGGTCCGAAGCCGAACCAGGCATCGGTGGCGCTGAACAGACGCGCGACGTTGCGGTGCTCGATCAGCGCTCCCTTGGGCGCGCCGGTAGAGCCGGAGGTGTAGATGACGTACGCCAGGCTCTCCGGCGTCGCCCCGCTCGCGGGATTCTCCGTGCTCTCGGCCGCGATCTCCGCCTGCGCGGCGTCGAGGCTGATCAGCTCGACGCCGTCCGGCACCGAGAGCGTCGCGCGGACCTTCTCCTGCGCCAGCAGCACCGGCACTCCGGCGTCGGAAAGGGTGAAGGCCAGCCGGTCCGCTGGATACGCAGGATCCAGCGGCACGTACGCGCCCCCGGCCTTCAGCACCGCCAGGATGCCGACCACCATCTCCAGGCTCCGCTCCAGGCAGAGTCCCACGCGCACCTCCGGCCCCACACCGCGCCGCCGCAGGGAGTGGGCGAGCTGGTTCGCCCGCTCGTTCAGCTCGCGGTAGGTGAGCGACTCCTCCTCGAAGCGCACGGCCACCGCCCCCGGCGTTCTGGCCGCCTGCTCCTCGAACCGCTCGTGGATGCACCGGTCCGCCGGATACTCCGCGTCCGTGCGGTTCCACTCCTCCAGCACGAGCGCGCGCTCCGCCTGGCCGAGCAGCTCCAGCTGCGAGAGCCGCACGTCCGCGTCCGCGGCGACCTGCTCCAGCACCCGCTCCAGGTGCCCCAGCATCCGCCGGACGGTGGAGCGGTCGAAGAGGTCGGTGCTGTACTCCAGCACGCCGCCGACGCCGCCGTCGTGCGGGACGGCGGTGAGCGACAGGTCGAACCGGGTGGTCTCCGACTCCGCGTCCACCCCCTCCATCCGCAGCCCCGCGAGGCCGGAGCCGGAGCGGTCGACGTTCTGGAGGATGAACATCACCTGGAAGAGCGGCGCGTGGCTCAGGGAGCGCTCGGGCTGCAGCTCGGCCACCAGCCGCTCGAACGGCACCTCCTGGTGCTCGTACGCGCCCAGCGTCCCCTCGCGCACGCGCCCCAGCAGCTCGCGGAAGGTGGGGTCGGCCGAGAGGTCGGTGCGCAGCACCAGCGTGTTGGCGAAGAAGCCGATCAGCTCCTCCACCTCCTTCCTCGTCCGCCCCGCGATCGGGCTGCCCACGACGATGTCCTCGCTGCCGGCATACTTGCCCAGCAGCAGCTGGAAGGCGCCCAGCATCACCATGTACAGCGTGGCGCCCTCGCTCCGGCCCAGCGCCTGGAGACGGTCGAGCAGCGCGCGCGGCAGGTCGAACAGCTCCCGCGCGCCGCGGTGCGACTGCACCGGCGGCCGGGGCCGGTCCGTCGGCAGCTCCAGCAGCGCCGGCGCTCCCGCCAGGCGCTCCTTCCAGTAGCCGACCTGGCGGTCGAGCACCTCGCCCTGCAGCTGCTCGCGCTGCCACACGGCGTAGTCCGCGTACTGCACCGGCAGCTCGGCCAGCGGCGAATCGCTCCCCTCGCGATAGGTCGCGTACAGCGCGCCCAGCTCGCGGAAGAGCACGCCGCTGCTCCACCCGTCCGTGACGATGTGGTGGATGCACAGCAGCAGGACGTGCTCCTCGTCCGCCACCCGCAGCAGCGCGGCGCGGAAGAGCGGGCCCTCGGCGAGGTCGAACGGACGCGCCGCATCCTCCCGTGCGCGCCGCCGCACCTCCGTCTCGCGCGCCGCTTCGCTCAGCGCCGACAGGTCCTCCACCGGCAGGGCGAAGGCACCGAAAGGCGCGATCACCTGCACCGGGCCTCCGTCCACCTCGCGGAAGACGGTCCGCAGCGACTCGTGGCGGCGGACGATCTCACCCAGCGCGCGCTCCAGCGCGTCCACGTCCAGCGCGCCGCGCAGGCGCAGCGCATCGGGGATGTTGTACGGCGCGCTCCCGCCCTCCAGCCGGTCGATGAACCAGAGGCGCTCCTGGGCGAACGAGAGCGGGAGGGGACGATCACGATCGACAGGCACCACCGGCGGCAGCACCGGCAGCCCCGCGCGGCGCGTCTCCTCCACCCGCGCGGCCAGCTCCGCCACCGTGGGTCCTTCGAAGACCGCGCGGAGCGGAAGCACGACGCCCAAAGTGTTCTGCACCCGCGCCAGGAGCCGCGTCGCCAGCAGCGAGTGTCCGCCGAGCGCGAAGAAGTCGTCGTCCACACCGACGGATTCCGTGCGGAGGACCTCGGCCCAGATCTGTGCCAGGATCTCCTCCGTCGGCGTGCGCGGCGCGGCGGGACGCGAGTCCGTCGCGGACGGTTCGGGCTCCGGCAGCGCGCGGCGGTCCAGCTTGCCGTTCGCCGTCAGCGGAAGCCGGTCCAACCGCACGTAGGCCGACGGGACCATGTACTCCGGCAGCAGCGCCTTCAGGTGCAGCCGAAGCGAGGCCGCGTCGGGCTCGGTCGATCCCTCGACAGGGACCCAGTAGGCGGCGAGACGGCGGTCGCCCGCGTCCGTCTCGCGCGCGGTCACGGCGGCCTCCCTGATCGCCGGATGCGACGCCAGGGCGCTCTCCACCTCGCCCAGCTCCACGCGGAAGCCGCGCACCTTCACCTGCTGGTCGGCGCGCCCCACCGGTTCCACCTCGCCGTCGGGGCGGTAGCGGCCCAGGTCGCCGGTGCGATAGACGCGGTCGGCCGGGTCGCCGGTCAGGGGATTGGCGACGAAGCGCGCGGCCGTCAGCTCCACGTCATTCAGGTAGCCGCGCGAGAGATAGGGGGTGCGGACGGCGATCTCCCCCAGCTCGCCGATTCCGGCCAGCGTTCCCGACGGCGTGACGACCAGCAGGTCCACGCCCTCGATCCCCCGGCCCACGGGGATGGTCGGGCCCACCGCCGCCAGGTCGGCGGGGAGGCGGAAGATGCCCATGGCCTGCGGCGTCTCGGTGGCGCCGTAGAAGTTGACGGCGTCGGCGTTCGGGGCGATGGCGCGCAGCCGCTCCACCTCTCCCGCGCGCAGCACGTCGCCGCCGAAGCAGGCGAGGCGCAGCGCGGGGAGCTGTGTATCCCCCCTCCCCGTCGCCAGGAGCTGCCCCATCGCGGGGGTGAGATGGGCGACGGTGA
>DASUNK010000096.1:0-3029 GCA_036277195.1 Longimicrobiaceae bacterium
GATCCGCGCCGCGTCCCCGTCCACGCTCACCACCGCGACGCCGTCGCCGGCGGGGAGCGCCGCGCGCAGCGACTCCTGCGTCACCAGCACGGGCACGGCCGCGTCGGCCAGCACGAACGCCAGCCGCTCCGCGGGATAGGCCGGGTCCAGCGGGACGTACGCGCCGCCCGCCTTCAGCACGGCCAGGACGGAGACGACCATCTCCGGCCCCCGCTCCAGGCAGATCCCCACCCGCGTCTCCGGCCCGACGCCGAGTCCGGTGAGGTGGTGCGCCAGCTGGTTCGCCCGCTCGTTCAGCGCGCCGTAGCGGAGGGTCTCCCCTTCGAACTCGACCGCCACCGCCCCCGGCGTGCGCGCCGCCTGGGCCTCGAACAGCTCGTGGATGCAGGCACCCGCGGGATACTCCGCGTCCGTGCGGTTCCACGCCTCCACCACCGTGCGGCGCTCCGCCTCCGGCAGCACGTCGAGGCTCCCAACCGCCAGCCCGGGAGAGACCTCCAGCGCCTCGACCAGCCGCTCCAGTGCCGTGTGCATCATCCGGCACACCCGCTCCGCCTCCGCCGGGGCCACCACCTGCGCCGACAGCGAGAACGCCTCCCCCCAGTCGTCCACCGAGAGCGCCACGGGGTAGTTCGTCCGCTCCTGTGCGCCAATGCCCCGCACACCCTCCCCCGCCTCCCCCGGCTGCCCCGCCTCCTGCGAACGCCCCCTCCCGCCGCTGTAGCGATAGTTCAGTAGCGAGGTGAACAGCGGCGCGGGTGCCGCCACCCCGCTGCAGCGCTGCGCCAGCGCCAGGGAGGCGTGCTCGTGCCGCAGCAGGTCCGCCAGCAGCGCGTGCGTGCGCCACACTGCCGCCTCGACCCCTTCCTCTCCCACCCCGATCCGCACCGGCAGCGTGTTGATCAACGGGCCCATCACCCGGTCCGCCCCCTCTCCGCCCTGCATCCGGCCGAAGAGCAGCGTCCCGAAGACCACGTCCGCTCGGCCGCTCAGCCGCGCCAGCACCTGCGCCCACGCCAGGTGGCACAGGCTCGCCGCGCTCACCCCCAGCGCCCGCGCCCGGCGGCGCAGCCGTGCGCCCAGGCCGCCCGCCACCGGAAGCCACGCCTCCCTGATCCCGAGTCCCTCCCCCCACACGTCCAGCAGCCCGTACGGCGCCGTCGGCTCCTCCACGTCCCCCAGCATCCCGCGGAAGAACCGCTCGTGCTCCTCGCGGCTCACCCCCAGGCGCGCCCGCGCCACGTAGTTGCGGAAGGGCAGCGGCGCCGGAAGCTCCGACTCGCGGCCCAGCAGGTGCGCCCAGATCTCCTCCTGCTGCACCTCCAGCGACTCGTGGTCACCCGCCAGGTGGTGCATGAGCATCAGCAGCAGCCACCGGCCACGCGCGCGGTCCTCGGCGATGTACGCCCGCAGCAGCGGCGCCCGCCCCACGTCCATCCGGTACCGCCGCGGGTCGGCCACCCCGCCCCGCGCATCCAGCTCCACCTCCTCCACCGGCAGCGGCGCGTGCCGCCAGACGACCTGCACCGGCTCGGAGAGCCCCTCCCAGGCCACGGCCGTGCGCAGGACGTCGTGGCGGTCGATCACCGCCTGCAGTGCCGCCAGGTACTGGTCCAGGCGCGCGCGGGTGTCGAACTCGGTTACGCTCGACACCAGGTACGGATCCCCCTCCTGCGACAGCAGGTGGTGGAAGAGGATCCCGTCCTGCAGCGGGGCCAGCGGGTAGATGTCCTGCACGTTCGCGGCTCCGCCCGGCACCTCCGCCACGATCCGGTCGATCTCCGCCTGGCCCAGCTCCACCAGCGGCAGCATTTCCGGCGTGAGGAGTTCGCACCCCTCCGGGATCCCGTTCGCGGGGACCTCCATCTCCAGAGACGCCCGGCCCACGGCCAGGGCCAGCTCGGCCAGCACCGGCGTGGTGAACAGCGCCCGCACGTCCGTGTACAGCCCCGCGCGCTGCATCCGTCCGATCAGCCTGATCGCCAGGAGCGAGTGCCCGCCCAGCTCGAAGAAGTGATCCCACCGCCCCACCCGCTCCACCCCCAGCACCTCTGCCCAGATCTCCGCCAGCGCCGCCTCCACCTCCCCCAGCGGTGCCTCGTAGCTCCCCCGCGCGTACGCATCCCCCTCCGGCGCCGGCAGCGCCTTGCGGTCCAGCTTGCCGTTCGCGGTCAGCGGCAGCCGCTCCAGCGCGACGAAAGCCGCCGGCACCATGTACTCCGGCAGGCTCTGGCGCAGGCGGTCGCGCAGCGCCTCCGCCTCCGCTTCACCCACCACGTACGCCACCAGCCGCCGGTCGCCGGTCTCGTCATCTCGCACGACGACGGTGCAGTCCCTGACGCCGGGCGCCTGGCGCAGCGCGGCCTCGATCTCGCCCAGCTCGATGCGGAACCCGCGGATCTTCACCTGCTCGTCCAGGCGGCCCAGGTACTCCAGCGTCCCGTCCGCCATCCACCGCACCCGGTCGCCGGTCCGATAGAGGCGGCCGGGGGCGAACGGGTCGTCCACGAAGCGCTCCGCGGTCAGCTCCGGGCGGTTCAGGTACCCGCGCGCCACCCCCGCGCCGCCCACGTACAGCTCGCCCGGTACCCCGATCGGCACCGGCCGCCGCGCCGGGTCGAGCACGTACAGCCGCAGGTCGGGGATCGCCCGGCCGATGGGGCTCCCCGCGCGCTCCAGGTCGGCGCGGGTGATCACGCGCCCGGTGACGTGCACGGTGGTCTCGGTGATCCCGTACATGTTCACCAGCCGCGGCGTCTCGGCGCCGCGACGCTCCACCCACTCGCGCAGCGAGGCCGGCTCCAGCGCCTCGCCGCCGAAGATCACCGTCCGCAGGGCCAAGTCGCCGCCCCGCTCCTCGTCCGCGCGGATGAACTGGCGGAAGGCGGAGGGCGTCTGGTTCAGCACCGTCACGTCCTCGCGCTGCACCAGCGCGTGGAACGCGGCCGCGTCGCGGCTCACGTCGAACGGCACGACGACCAGGCGGCCGCCGTGGAGGAGCGCGCCCCAGATCTCCCAGACGGAGAAGT
>DASUNK010000097.1:0-2244 GCA_036277195.1 Longimicrobiaceae bacterium
GCGGCCTCGGTGGCGCTCGGCTACCACGCACACACCAACGCGCGGCAGGGATCGTTCGTCTTCGCCGACCGCTCGTCGGCCGACAGCGTCCGCGCCTCGGTCAACCACCAGGCCACGTTCCGGACGTCGGGCGGGTTCCGCATCTTCACCAACAACACGCTCACCGCGGGCGTCACGCTCTCCGCGGGCGGCAGCAGCTGGACTGTGGTGTCGGACCGCAACCGCAAGGAGAACTTCCTGGCCGTGGACGGGGAGTACCTCCTCTCCCGGCTGCGCACGGTGCCGGTGACCACCTGGAACTACATCGCCGAGGGGCAGCAGGTGCGCCACATCGGCCCGATGGCGCAGGACTGGGACCGGGCGTTCGGCTTCAGCGGCGACCCGCTCACCATCAACACCGGCGACTTCGACGGGGTGAACCTGGCGGCCGCGCAGGCGCTGGAGCGGCGCACGGCCGAGCAGCAGGCCCGCATCGAGGCGCTGGAGCGGGAGAACGCGGCGCTGAAGGCCCGGCTGGACCGGGTGGAGGCGCTGATGGCGCGCGGGGCGAAGCCGGTCAAGCCCTGAACCGCATCAACAAGGTAGCGAGCCCACCTCCACTGCGGGGGTGGGCTCGCGTCGTTTTCGGGAGATGGGTCCCCTCCCGGCTCGCTTAGTGCTCTGTATCACAAATGCTGTGACGGAGGGTCAGGCACAGCGGGCGAGGGGTTCTGGCACTGCGTGCGGCAGCTTGGCCATGAGCTTCGCCAGCTTCTCGCGGGTGAAGTTCCAGGCGAAGGGCACTGCGATCTGTTCGTAACGCGCTTGGAAGGCCAGCAGGGTTGCTTCGAGCGCCTGCAGGGAAGCGAAGTCGCTGGGCGTGAGCACCTTGCGCTGTACGATCGAGAAGTAGATCTCGATCTGGTTCAGCCAGCTGGCGTGCACGGGCAGGTGAACGACCTGGAGGCTCGGCCATGCGGTTTCGAGACGCTCGAGCGCGGCAGCTCCGCGATGCGAAGAGCCGTTGTCGAGGACCCAGAACACGCGGGTGGCCGAAAGATACGGCTCCTGCGTCATCACCTGTTCGACCAGGTTGCCGAAAGGGACGATCCCGGTGGTGGGCTCGCAGCGGCCAAAGAGCCTGGCACGGCGGACATCCCAAGCCGCCAGATAGGCGAGAGAACCCCCGCGCCGGTACTCGTGCTCGACGCGCATCGGCTGTCCTGGGGCCGGCGCCTGGGTGCGATGGCGGCGCAGCCGCGGCTGGAGGGTGGTCTTCTCGTCCGCGCTGATGACGTACTCGTCGGGGCGGAGGGCGCGTCCCTCCCACAGGCCCTGATAGAGATCGAGCACGCGGGCGGCCTTGCGTTCGAAGTCGGGATCGCGAGGGAAGATCCAGCTCCGGTGCTGCCAGGGGCGGAGCACGTCTTCAGAGAGCCAGCGCTGGACGGCGGAGTGACTGAGGGAAGCGGTCAGGCCACGTGCCACCGCCTCGCGGGCGAGTTCGCGAATGCTGAAGCGAGAGAGCGGAAGGTTTTGCCTGGCCGGCAACTCACAGGCGATCGCCTTTACCTCGATGGCGAGCTGTGGGGGGAAAACCAGCGGGGCGTCCGCTGCGTGGCTGGTCGCAGAGGCCTTCGAGGCGGTGTTGGTGGAAGCGTATTCGCCATTTGCTCACGACCTGCCGGGGCAGGTCGAGCTTCTGGCCGATGACTTCGTTCTCGAGCCCCTCGGCGGCGAGCAGGATGAGCTTGGCGCGTACGACCTCGGCGTAGGGTGCCGTGTAGCGGCGCGCGGTGGCTTCGAGGTGCTTTCGCTCCTCATCCGAGAGTACGATGACGTAGGGGCTCGCCTGGGGCATGTCCACCTCCCATTTGAGGTTAGGTGGAATCTAATACCCGGAGCGAGCCCAGGCAAGGAAAATACGTCATCGTACTTGTGATACAGAACACTAAGCGAGCAGGGAGGGGGCCCTACGCGGCCCGCAAACGCGCGCCGGCGCGGGTACCAACCCACCAGAACACCCCCGCCACCGCCATCACCAGCGCGAACACCAGCAGTCCGCTGTCCAGCCGCGCCGCCTTCGCCCCGGTGAGGGCGTAGAGCACCGCCGCCGGGAGGCTCCCCGCCACCGCTGCCAGGGCGAAGCGCCCGAAGGGCATCCCCGTCAGCCCCGCGGCGATGGCGACCGCCTCGGCCAGGATCGGCACGGGGCGCGAGGCCACCACCGCCAGCGCCCCCCAGCGCTCCACCAGCCGGCGCGCC
>DASUNK010000098.1:0-5220 GCA_036277195.1 Longimicrobiaceae bacterium
CCCCCAGGTTATTTTGGGGGAGGGGGTCAGGGGGAGGGGGCCCGCCGTCAGCGCGGCGCGGGCTTCGCCGCCGCCTGCGCCGTCAGCAGCGCCTCCAGCCGCGCCAGCCGCGCGCGCAGCTCCACGTTCTCCTGCCGGAGCGCGCGGATCTCCTCGTTCTGCTGCGCGGTGCGCCTCTCCAGCGCCTGCACGCCGGCCAGCGCCACGCCGTCCGCGTCCACGGTGCCGATGGCCTTGTCGTCGCTGCCCAGGCCGAACGCGGCGCGGAAGTCCTGCGCGGTCGGGCCCAGGTGGCGGACCGAAGCGTCCTCGGACCGGTAGCTCCAGCTGCGGATGGGGAGGCTCCGCAGCCGGGTCAGCACGTCCTCGCCCGACACGGTCTCGAAGAGGTGCTTGCGATTGACGTCGGACGCGTTCGTCCACACGCCGCCGGTGGAGAGCAGGGCCCCGGTGCTGGTGCTGATCACCGCGTTGGACTGCCCCCAGTTGCTGACGCTGGCCCCGGACTGGATGGTCACCCCGGTGCTCAGGTTGCTCGCGGTGAAGATCCGGAAGCCGCCCGACACGCGCCAGTTGGCGGAGTGGTTCACGCCCGCGCGGATGGTGTCCACCGTCGAGCGGTCGCCGAAGACGAACGAGCCCGAGCGGGCGTTGGTGTGCGCGTGGTAGCCCAGCGCCACCGACGAGGCGCCCGAGGCCGTGTTGTCCTCGCCGGCGGCGAACGAGGTCACCTGGGCCGCGGTGCTGCGCAGCCCGAAGGCCGTCGCGTTGGCGGCGCTGGCCCGCACGTCCTGGCCGATGGCCACGGAGTATTCGCCGATGTTGGCCGCATCCCACTGCGTGCCGCTGATCCCGCCGGCCCGGAACGCGGCCTTGTTGGGATACCACATCATCCGCGTCCCCGCGCCCTCGGCGGGGATCGCGCTGCCGCCGGCGTCCCCGTCGTAGACGCCGCCGAAGAGGGCGCCCCCGTCGATGTTGATGCGGAAGCGGGTCAGGCCCCCGTAGCTCGCGGCGATCAGGGAGTCCGGCTGCGCCTGCACGGCCGTGGCGCCGGCCACGAGCGCGGCGGCGAGGAGCGAAGCACGAAGCGAAGTGTTCATCGTCGTCGTCCGATGGGGTCGGGTGAGTGAATCAGGGGACGCTGATGTTGAGCGCCTGGTCCTTGATGGTGAGGCTGCCGGTGACGTTGACCGCCCCCGTGGCCTTGGTGCTGCCCTGCAGGGAGGTGCTGCCGGTCACCTGCAGCGCGGGCACGTTGCCCTTCAGCAGCGCCTCGGCGCCGCTCAGCTCCACCGTGCCGTTGCTGATGGTGCCCACCGCGTCCACGTTCCCCAGCGCCTCCAGGGTGAAGGTGGCCAGGTCCAGCGTGCTGCCGGTGCTCACCCGCACGTGCGCCGCCTGCGCGTCCGCCGAGAGCACGGGCATGGTGCCGACGCCGGAGGGGACGGAGACCACGCTCGTCGCGCCCGGCACCGCGTCGTCCAACCAGTTGCCGGCCGTCTGCCAGTCCGCGCTCACGTCGCCCTGCCACACCGCGTCCAGCAGCGGCGCGCCGTCGTCCACCATCGGGGCGGAGACGTAGAGGGTCCAGGAGAAGGAGGTCACCGTGTTGTCGACGTTGAACTGCCACGTCTTCGAGGTGGAGATCTCGTACGGCGAGAGGATCTGGTTGTAGAGGAAGTACGGCTGCCCCGCGCTGGTGAAGGTGCCGGTGCCGTCCTCGTTGGCCACCTCCACGTTCCCGCTCCCCCCGGTGACGGTGGGGCCGGAGTGGAAGAACACGCTCACCCCGCTCACCGTGGTCCCGTCGGTGGTGCCCAGGAGCTGCATGGTGAGGTTCTGCAGGGTGAAGCCGGCCTGGAAGATCTGGGTGCCGCTGTCGTAGGTGGCGTTGGAGCCGGACACCTTCACGTAGACGTCCTGCCCGCCCATGATGACGTTGGCGTTGAAGCCCAGGGGCGTCCCCGGCGTGGCGGGCGGCGCGCACGACATCACCGCGCGCGTCACGTTCACCCGGCACTCGATGAGCGTCAGCATGGTCCCGTCGGGAGCCCTGGGCTCCGGCGGCGTCAGGGGATGGCGGTCGGTGCACGCCGCGGCGAAGAGCAGCAGCGCAAGGACGCAATACCGCCGAGGGGAGGGTAGGCGGATCGGCATGGGATTTTAGGAATCGGGGTGGGGAAAGTCCCACGGAACGGCAGGAATCCGGAACTATTGTACTGCGACTCGCGCCGTGGCACAAGCTCCCGGCGTGAAAAGGGTTGGATTACGTCACTCCGCGGAGACGCCTCTGCGGAAGGCTTCCAGCAGCGCGGGGGGGAGCGTGCGGGGGGTGCCGGCGCGGTCGATGGCCACCAGGCCGGTGCGGGCGCTCACCAGCCGGTGGGTGGAGCCGTCGTCGTTCACGCGCGAGATGACGTAGGCGAACGACACCATGCGGGAGCGCACCTGCTCCAGCGTGGTCTCCACGCGCACCAGGTCGTCGTAGCGGGCGGAGGCGTGGTAGCGGAGCGAGACGTCGGCCACGGCCAGGAGCACGCCCTCGCGCTCCACCTCCGCGTAGCTCTTCCAGAGCCGGCGGATGAGCTCGGTGCGGCCGATCTCGCACCAGGGGAGGTAGGCCGCGTGGTGGATGATGCCCATCTGGTCCGTCTCCGCGTAGCGGGCGCGGAACTCGACGGCGCACGAGGGGAGGGCGGGTTCCATCGTTCGGGGGAAAGGAGTGGGAGGGCCGCACGGATCGCCGTAGGGGCGAGGCATGCCTCGCCCGTGCCAGCCGCCGGCAAGTCTACCCGGCCCCGGGAAGCCTGTCAAACCCGCGCAAATCCTTGTCGCGGCGGGGGCACGGGGATACCTTCCGCGCCCTATGGACCCCCGCCCCGCCTACGTCGTCTCCGACATCCACCTGGGCGCCGTCGCCCCCGAGACGGAGCGCGCCTTCCGCGGCTTCCTGGCGCACGTGGCCGGGCACGCCTCCGAGCTGCTCATCAACGGCGACCTCTTCGATTTCTGGTTCGAGTACCGCCACGTCATCCTGGCCGAGCACTTCCGCGTGGTGGCGGCGCTCGCCGACGTGGTGGAGGCAGGGGTGAAGGTGTCCTTCGTGGGCGGCAACCACGACGCCTGGGCGGGCGACTTCCTGCGCCAGCGCATCGGGGTGGAAGTGCTGCACGGCCCGGTGGAGATGACGCTCGGCGGGCGGCGCGCGCTGGTGGCGCACGGCGACGGCCTGGGGAAGGGCGACTTCCGCTACCGCGCGCTGCGCGCCCTGATCCGCCACCCGGTGACGGTGGGGGCGTTCCGGTGGGTGCACCCGGACCTGGGGCACCGGATCGCGGCGCGGGCCTCGCGGACGGGGCACCGCACGGAGGGGGAGAACGAAATCTCGCGGAGCCGCGCCGCCTTCATCGCCGCGTGGGCCGAGGAGCGGCTGCGGGCGGACCCGTCGCTGGAGCTGGTGGTGGCGGGGCACGCGCACACCCCGGCGCTGGTCGAGGTGGGGCCGGGGCGCTACTACGCCAACACGGGGGACTGGATCGGGCGCCACCACACCTACCTGGTGCTCCCCCCCGGCGGCGCCCCCCCCGAGATCCGGGAGTGGCCCCCCGCAGGCTGAGGCTCCCTCTCTCCCGAATCACCCCAACGCCGTTCACCACATAGATTTTCCTTGCGCGCCGAGCGGTACGCAGGCATCGTATGGAGTGCGGCGTCCGAAGCCGTACGGACCCTCCCCATCACCCTCCCGGAGAACCCGCCATGAAGCGCACCACGATCGCTCTCGCCACGGTGGCAGCCCTCTTCGCCTCCACCGCGGCCTTCACCCTACAGGACCGCTGGGTGCAGCAGGTCCGCAACCAGCTGCGCGCGGCCGCGCAGGCGTACGAGCGCGAAGGGTACGAGATGACGCACCGCATCTACACCGGCCAGCTCGACGACGGCGAGAGCGAGCGGGTGGCGCTCACCCTCGACGTGGGCCGCGAGTACCAGATCATCGGCGCCTGCGACAACGACTGCACCGACCTGGACATGGTGCTCTTCGACGGCCGCGGCCGCGAGCTCGACAGCGACCTGCTGGAAGACGACGTGCCGATCGTGGCGACCGGCGTGAGCCGCTCGGGCCAGTTCACCGTGGAGGTGCGCATGGCCAACTGCAACGTCGAGCCCTGCCGCTACGGCATCGGCGCCTTCGGCCGCTGAGACGGGTCCGCCGGGATCGCCACCTCCTCCACCGCCAGGGGCGCGCCCCAGAGGCGCGCCACCACCGGCCCCACTTCGGCCGCGCTCCCGGTGGTGAGGAAGCGGATGGAGCCCGCGCCCGCCGTCTCCCGCAGTCCCTGCTCCTCCAGCACCCGCGCCGTCTGCCGTGCCACCGCCTCGCCGCTGTCGAGCAGCCGCACGTCCGGGCCCAGCCCGGCGGCGATGGCGTCGCGCACGAAGACGTAGTGGGTGCACCCCAGCACCACCGTGTCCACCCCGGCCCGGCGCAGCGGCTCCAGGTACGGCTCCAGCCGCGCCCGCAGCTCCGGGCCGGAGAGCACCCCGTCCTCGATGGCGTCCGCCAGCCCCGGGCACCCCTGCAGCACCACCTCCCGCCCCTGCGCGTAGCTCTCCACCAGGCGCTGCAGCCGCGCGGAGCGCACCGTGCCCGCCGTGGCCAGCACCCCCACCCGTCCGTTGCGCGTGGCCGCAGCCGCGGGCTTCACCGCCGGCTCCAGCCCCACCACCGGGATGGCGAGGTGCTCGCGCAGCGTCTCCAGCGCCGCGGCCGAGGCCGTGTTGCACGCCACCACCAGCACCTTCGCCCCCTCCTCCTCCAGCCAGCGACCGGCCGCCAGCGTGCGCCCGCGCACCCACTCGGCGGAGCGGTCGCCGTAGGGGAGGTAGGCGGTGTCGGCCAGGTAGAGGAGGTCCTCCGCCGGGAGGTCGTCGTGGACCTCGCGGGCCACGCTGAGCCCGCCGAGCCCCGAATCGAAGATCCCCACCGGGCGGCGACTCACGGCCGGTTCCCCACCGGGACGGTGGCCTGGAGCCGCACCCCGCCCTCGGGGGTGGGGACGGCGCCCACGTGGGCGTCGAAGTCGCGCAGGTGCGCGGCCACGAAGGCGTCCGCGCCGGAGAAGAAGAGCCAGAAGAGCGAGAGGGTGATCCAGTCCTCGCGCTGGGCCTCGCGGTCGCGCACCAGGCCGCTGCGCTGCTCCGGCGGGATCTGCCCGGTCT
>DASUNK010000099.1:0-3772 GCA_036277195.1 Longimicrobiaceae bacterium
CCATGAACACCTCGGCGGGGTGCGCGTTGAACCAGAGGAACCCCATGCACCCGCCGGCCAGCGCCACGCAGAAGATGGTCAGCTCGCCCACCCCGGGGAGGTAGAAGAGGTTCAGGTAGTCCGAGACGTCCACCCGCCCCAGCAGGTAGGCGAACACGCCGAAGGTGACGGCGGCGATGGCGGAGAGGCCGGCGGCCAGCCCGTCGAGCCCGTCGGTGAGGTTCACCGCGTTGGAGCACCCCACGATGATGAAGACCACGAAGAGCACGTAGACGGGCGCCCAGAAATCGACGTGCCAGCTCTTGAAGAAGGGGATCTGGGTCCAGGTGGCCATCTCGGCGTTCCCGGTGAAGGGGAAGACCACCAGCGCCAGCCCCAGCAGCAGCCCCAGCGAGGCCTGCCCCACGAGCTTGTAGCGGCCGATGAGCCCCTCGGTCTTCTTGCGGGCGATCTTGAGGTAGTCGTCCATGAAGCCGAGCCCGCCCAGCCAGAGGAGGACGACGATGGCCGCCCAGGTGTAGCGGTTGTCGAGCCGCGCCCAGAGGAGCGTGGGGAAGACGGTGGCGAGCACGATGATGACGCCGCCCATGGTGGGGGTGCCGCTCTTCCCCAGGTGCGTCTGCGGGCCCACGGTGCGCACCACCTGGCCCAGCTTGAGCATGCGCAGCCGCGCGATGATCTCGGGGCCGTACCAGAAGGCGATGAGCACCGCCGTCACCACCGCCCCCGCCGCCCGCACCGTCTGGTAGCGGAAGACGTTGAAGATGATGTTGTACTCGGCGAACGGGACGAAGAGGTGGTAGAGCACCGTCACCCCCCGGCGTGGACGTGTCCGGCGGCGGGCGCCGCGAAGTCCCGCTCCAGCAGCGGGATCAGCCGCTCCAGCGCCACTCCGCGCGATCCCTTCAGCAGCACCGTCTCGTCGCCGCGCAGCACGGGCGCCAGCGCCTCGTACGCGCGCAGCGGGTCCTCCTCCACGATCAGCCGCTCGCCCAGCGCCCCGGCCAGCGGCGCGAAGGCGGCGACGAAGTCGCCCGTGGCGACGACGCGGTCGATCCCCGAACCCACGCGCCGGGCCACCTCCTCCGCCACGCTGCGGTGCAGCGCCTCGGCGTGGCCGCCCAGCTCGCGCATGGTCCCCAGCACCGCCACCTTCTCGCCCGCGGCGGGGAGGGCGGCCAGCACGTCGACCGCGGCCAGCACGCTGGGCGGGTTGGCGTTGTAGCAGTCGGCCAGCACCCCCAGCGTCCCCACCCGCCGCCACTCGCTGCGCAGCTTGGTCGGCGGCATGGCGGCGATCCCCCGCGCGGCCTCGGCGGGGGGCACCCCCCACTCGCGGGCCACGCCCAGCGCCAGCAGCGCGTTGCGCGCGTTGTGCAGCCCGGGGAGGGGGACGTGCACCTCCACCCCCTCCCACCGCCACCCGGTGCTCCCGTCCGGGCGGACGCGCACCCCGGCCTCGCCGCCCTCGGGGCGCAGGTCCGCGCCCGCCGAGAAGCCGGCCACCCGCAGCCGCATCCCCCCCACCACCTGCTGCGCCCGGTCGGGGAGCTCGGGCGGGTCCTCGGCCACGAAGGCGACGCCGCCGGGGCGGAGCCCCTCCAGCACGGAGAGCTCCTCCTCCAGCACCCCCGCCAGGCTCCCCAGTCCCTCCAGGTGCTCCTCGCCGATGGAGGTGACGATCACCGCGTCCGGCTCCACGATGGCGGCGAGCAGGGCGATCTCCCCCGGCTCGTTGGTCCCCACCTCCACCACGGCGGCCTCGGCGTCGTCCGGGGCGGCCAGGAGGGTGAGGGGGACGCCGACCTGGTTGTTGAGGTTGGCGGCGGTGGCGTGCACCCGCAGCCGCGGCGAGAGGGCGGCGCGCAGCAGCTCCTTGGTGGTGGTCTTGCCGTTGCTCCCCGCCACCGCCACCACCCGCCCGGCCAGCGCCCGGCGGCGGTGGCGCCCCAGCCGCCCGAGCGCGCGCAGGGTATCGTCCACCACCACGCAGCGCAGCCCGGCCGGCGCGCCCGCGGGCACCCGGGAGACCACGGCGGCCGCGGCCCCGGCCTCGGCCGCGGCGCCCAGGAAGTCGTGCGCGTCGAAGGACGCGCCCTGCAGCGCCACGAAGAGCGAGCCGGGCTCGATCTTCCGCGTGTCGGTGGAGACGGCGGTGAACGCCACCTCCCCCGCTCCCGCGGACGCCGGGATCTCCAGCGCCCGCTCCACCTCTTCCAGCGTCCAGCGGAACCCGCTCAACCCGCACCTCCCCGGTGGCCGGCAGTCGTTTCGCGCCCGGCAAGGACTTCGCGCACCACGGCGCGCTCGTCGAAGGGGCGCTGCTCGCGACCCACCTGCTGGTAGGTCTCGTGCCCCTTCCCGGCGAGGAGGACCAGGTCGTCCTCGCCGGCCTCCAGGAGTGCGCGTCGGATGGCCTCGCGGCGGTCGGAAAGGCGCAGGCGAGGTGCACTTCCCATGCCGCGCTCGATGTCGTCGAGGATGCGCTCCGGGTCCTCGGTGCGGGGGTTGTCGGAGGTCACCACCGCCAGGTCCGCCAGCCGCGCGGCCACCTCGCCCATCAGCGGCCGCTTGCCGTGGTCGCGGTCGCCGCCGGCGCCGAAGACCACCACCAGCCGCCCCCGCACCAGGGGGCGGAGCGCCAGCAGCGCGCGCTCCAGCGCGTCGGGGGTGTGGGCGTAGTCCAGCACCACGGTGGCGCTGTCCGGCGGCCCGGCCACCCGCTCCAGCCGCCCCGGCACCTGGGGGAGGGTCTCCACCCCGGCGGCCACCTCGGCGGCGCTCCATCCCAGGCTCCAGAGGGCGGCCGCGCACCCGAGCGCGTTCTCCACGTTGTAGGCGCCGAAGAGCGGGAGGCGCACCCGTGCCCGCCCGCCGGGCACCACCAGCGTCCACTCCATCCCGCCGGGGCCGAGCGCCACCTCCTCGGCGCGCACCTCCGCGCCCGGCACGCCGACCCCGAAGCGGACGACCCGGCCACCGAAATCCCCCACCCCACGCCATGCCGGATCGCCCGCGTTCAGGACCGCCGCCCCGCCCGGCTTCAGCAGCCCGAGCAGCCGCAGCTTGGCCGCCCGGTACGCCTCCATCGTCCCGTGGTAGTCCAGGTGGTCCCGGGTGAGATTGGTGAAGACCGCCGCGTCGAAGCGCACCGCGGCCAGGCGGTCCTGGTCGAGCGCGTGCGACGAGGTCTCCATCGCCACCCCCTCCACCCCGGCGTCGGCGAAGAGCCGCAGCCAGCGCGCGGCCTCGGCGGGGCCGGGGGTGGTGAGCCCCTCCGTCCCCGGCACCACCCGCCCGTCCGGCCCCACCGCGCCGAGCGTGCCGACGGAGGCCGCCGGCCCGCGCGTCCCCAGCAGGTGGCGGAGGATGGCGGCGCTGGTGGTCTTGCCGTTGGTGCCGGTGACGCCCACCAGCGTCAGCTCGCGCCAGGGATCGCGGTAGAGCTCGGCGGCGGCGTGCGCGGCGGCCGGGCGCCCGGCGACGACCTCGACCTGCGGGAGCGCCAGCGCGGGGTCGGTCACCTCCACCAGCGCCCCCGCCGCCCCGCGCGCCTCCGCCTCGGCCAGGTAGCGGTGGCCGTCGCTCTCGGTCCCCACGATGGCGCAGAAGAGCGTCCCCTCGCCCACCTGCCGCGAGTCGGTGGTGACGTTCGCCACCGGGCGGTCCGGCGCGGGCGCCGGCGCCGGGGCGCCCTCGCGGAGGCGCACCAGCCCCTCGCGCACCAGCCGGCGCCAGACGGCCGCGAGCGTGGTGGGCGGGGTCACGGGCC
>DASUNK010000100.1:0-2535 GCA_036277195.1 Longimicrobiaceae bacterium
CGCGGTGTGGGTGCTCCCGCTCTCGGTCTTCGCCCTCCTCCTCCCCCCGGGGCTCGACCTGGCGGCCCTGCTGGCGGCCGTCTGGGCGGGGATCGCCGCCCTGCGGCGCTCCGGCGGCTTCACGCTCCCCTCCTGGCAGACGCTGGGGCTCACCCTGATGCTGGCCTCGCTGGCGGCCACCGCCAGCGTCATGACCCGCCTGGGCGCCGACGGCGGGGGCGACGACATCGAAGTCTACACGTCGGTCTTCCCGGACAAGCCGGTGCCCCCGCCCTTCATCGACACGGGGACGGCGATCGCCACCGACACGGTGATGGCGGTGGCGACGGGCATCCCCGGCGTGCGGGCGGCCGGCGTGTACGCGGTATCCGAGGTGGACGTACAGCCGGAGCTGCTGAACCGCGACCAGGTCAGCGCGATCCTCGACGCCACCTATCCCGCCCACCTGCGCGCGGCCGGCGTCACCGCCACCACCCTGCTCTTCTTCCAGGTGGACGAGGAGGGGCGGGTGGTGAAGGAGAGCGTGGCGGTGGATGACGGCACGCACCCGGACTTCGCCGCGGCGGCGCGGGCGGTGGCGGGCGAGATGCGCTTCCGCCCGGCGCAGGTGGACGGACACCCGGTGGCGGTGGAGGTGACGCTCCCCCTCTCCTGGTCGGTGGACGGCTGAGCCCGCGGGGGATGGCGGCAGACCCGGAGGTGGAGCTGGCCGGCGAGCGCGTGCGCCTCCTCCCCGAGCGCGCGCTCTTCTGGGCGCGCGCCTCCACCCTGCTGGTGGCCGACGCGCACTGGGGGAAGGCCGCCGCCTTCCGCGCCGCCGGGGTGGCGGTCCCCGGCGGCACCACCTCCGCGGGGCTGGCCCGCCTCACCCGCGCCCTGGCGCGCACCGGCGCGGAGCGGCTGGTGTTCCTGGGCGACCTCTTCCACGCCCGCGAGGGGAAGGCGCCCCGCACCCTGGCCGCGCTCCGCGACTGGCGGCGGAGCCACGCCCGCGTGGCGATGACGCTGGTGCGCGGCAACCACGACCGCCGCGCCGGCGACCCGCCGGCGGAGCTGGACATCGCCTGCTGCGACCCGCCCTGCGCGGCCCCGCCCTTCGTCTTCCTCCACCACCCCGCCGAGCCGCCCCGCGGGTATGCGCTGGCGGGGCACCTGCACCCCTCCGTCACCCTGCGCGGCCGCGGGCGGCAGGTGGAGCGCTTCCCCTGCTTCCACTTCGGCCCGCGCGTGGGCGTGCTCCCCGCCTTCGGCGACTTCACCGGCAGCGCCGACGTGGCGCCCGCCCCCGGCGACCGCGTGTTCGTGGTGGCCGGCGACGAGGTGGTGGAAGTACTCGCGCCGCCGCGGGCCGTCCCCTAGCTTCCCCGGCCATGGAGCCGATCCTGAGCCACACCCGGGTGGCCGCCGCGGGGCGCACTCCCGCGCGGTGGATGCTGGTGCTGCACGGCATCTACGGCGCCGGGCGCAACTGGGGGAGCGTGGCCCGCCGGCTGGTGGAGGCGCGGCCGGAGTGGGGCGCGGTGCTGGTGGACCTGCGCTGCCACGGCGGCTCGCAGGGGTTCGCCGGGCCCCACACCCTGGCCGCCGCGGCCGACGACGTGCGCCGCCTGGCCGAGCACCTGGACGCCGGGGTGGAGGCCGTGCTCGGCCACTCCTTCGGGGGGAAGGTGGCGCTCCTCCACGCGCAGCGGGCGCCCGCGGGGCTGCGGCAGGTGTGGGTGATGGACTCCACCCCCGCCGCGCGCCCGCCCGAGGGGAGCGCCTGGGAGATGCTGGCCGCGGTGCGCGCCCTCCCCGAAAGCTTCGCCTCGCGCGCCGAGGCGGTGGAGGGGCTGGTGCGGCAGGGCTACCCCGAGGGGCTGGGGCAGTGGATGGCGATCAACCTGGAGCCTGCGGACGGCGGGTACCGCTGGCGGCTCGACTTCGACGCGGCCGAGGAGATGCTGCGCGACTTCTTCCGCACCGACGCCTGGGCGGTGGTGGAGAACCCGCCGCCGGGGGTGGAGCTGCACTTCGTGAAGGCCACGCGCTCCGCCACGCTCGACCCCGCCTCCGAGGCCCGGCTGGAGGCGGCCGCGCGCGGCGGGCGGGTGTTCCTGCACCGCCTGGAGGGGGGGCACTGGATCAACGCCGACAACCCCGACGGGGTGCTGGAGCTGCTGGCGCGCACCCTCCCCTGAGCCCGCCGTGAGCCTCATCCTCCGCCCCGCCCGCGCCGACGACGCGCCCGCGCTCACGGACATCGCCCACGCGGCCAAGCGCCACTGGGGGTACCCGCGCAGCTGGATCGAGGCGTGGCGCCCGGTGCTCACCCTCACGCCGGAGTACCTCGCCCGGCACCGCGTGCTGGTGGCGACGGAGGGCCCGCGCGTGGTGGGGTTCTACGCGCTGGAGGACGAGGTGCAGCGCTGGTCGCTGGGGCACCTGTGGGTGGCGCCGGAGCGGCTGCGCGGCGGGGTGGGGCGCTTCCTCTTCGCCGACGCGGTGCGCCGCGTCCGCGAGCTGCGCCCGGGGGTGCTGCGCATCGAGTCCGAC
>DASUNK010000101.1:0-6250 GCA_036277195.1 Longimicrobiaceae bacterium
GCGGTCCAGCCGGCGGGGCTACTCGCCGAACTGGCGCAGGTGGTGGTCGAGGTGGCGGTACTTGAGGCGGCCCCACAGGCGGCCGGAGAGGTCGCCGAAGGCGGGGTGGGCGGGCCACGGCGCCGCGGGGTCGCCCCGGGAGAAGCGGTCCATCAGGGTGCGCAGCGCCGCCCGGTCCGCCTCGAACTCCGCGGGCTGGGTGGTGAGCAGCTCGGGGGCCGTCTGCGCCTTCCCCTTGGGCCAGGGCATCACCGAGATGATGAACCAGCGGGCGACGGGGTTGGAGAAGAAGCTGTTCTTCGGCCTGCACTCCAGCTCGCCGAGCGAGGCGCGCAGCCCGTCGCTCACGTGGCACACCATCTGGCGCACGTTCATCTTCCCCCAGCGCGCGCGGTGCTCGGGCGTCAGCCGGTCCACGCGCGCCAGGAGCGCGTCGCGGGCCGCGGGGTCGAAGAGGGTCTTCATGGCGGCTACAGCCGGGGACCCTTGCGCGCGGTGCGCTGCTCCTCGAGGCGGATCATCAGGAAGCACGCCGCCAGGATGACGAGGCTCACGACCGCGAAGACGCCCATATGCAGGAAGAGCTTGCCCATGTTCTCGCCAGGGGGGTTGGGGTTGATCCGGGTGCGGCGGCAATCTACGGCGCCGTCGCGGCGTGTGCCAGCGGCGGCGTGCCAGCGTCCCGCACGGAGAGTCTCGCGGCGCGCGGTATGCGTCACGCCGGGCTGGCGTGGAGCCCGCGGCCGCGGCTAGATTGTTATCTGGCGCTCGTTTGCTTCTCCTGCCGCTCCGGGCCGTCTCCTCGCTCAGCCCTGCTCCTCTGGCCTGCGAAGGTGCCCCATGACCATCGAAGTCGTCTCCTTCATCGCCGGAGTCATCCTGGTCGCGGTCGGGGTCATCGGCGGCGGGTTCGAGCTGAAGGAGCTCAAGATCCCCCGGGTGGGAGCCATCGCGCGCGTCTTCTCGCTCGGCATCGGCATGTTCTTCGTCTCGCTCGGGATCGGGCTCGACGACCGCCTGGCGCCCTCCGCCGCTGCCAGCCTGGGGCCCACCGGCGCCAACCCCCTGCTCTCCACGCAGGCGCAGGAGCCTGCTCCGGAAGCGGCGGCCGAAGCGGAAGCCGTGGCGCGCCCCGAGCCCGTGGCCGCCACCGAGCCCGAGCCGGTGCAGGAAGCCTCGCCGCAGGCGTTCACCGGCTTCGACGGGGAATACCGCCTGTCGTGGACGATGGAGGGGGTGCTCTACCAGGCCGCGTTCCGCACCGCCGGTCATGCCGGGGCCGTCTGGGTGTCGTACGTCCATCCGGCCACGGGCGCCGTGATGCAGGTGCAGCAGGACGTCGCCCTGCGCGAGGCGGAGGGGAGGATCTTCTACGAGGGATCGAATCCCCGCCACGCGGACTCGCAGCAGCCGACGGCGGACTACCAGCCCGACTTCTTCATCATCGAGCAGATGAAGGACGGCAGCTGGACCATCTCCCAGGTCTGCGACCAGACCGCCTGCGCCCCGGCAGCGGTCGGCTGAGCCGGCCGGCGGCCCGCACCGCGGCGGCATGCCCCTGCGTCCACCGGGCGCGGGGGCTTTCTCGTTGCCGGCCGCCACGCTTGACGTCCCGCCCCGGGTGGTGTATCATCATTCCAGCCGGATGGACGGATGAATAAGAACGGCGCACTCGCGATCTTCGACCGGATGTCGGCGCTGGCCGACCCCACGCGCAGCCGGCTGCTGCTGGTGCTGGAGCGGCAGGAGCTGACGGTGGGGGAGTTGTGCGCGGTGCTCCAGCTCCCGCAGAGCACCGTGAGCCGGCACCTGAAGACGCTGGTGGACGAGGCGTGGCTGGCCTCGCGCGCGGAGGGCACCAGCCGGCGCTACCGGATGCTCCCCGAGCGGCTGGATCCCTCGGCGCGGAAGCTGTGGGGGCTGGTGCGCGAGCAGGTGGCGGCCCTCCCCACCGCGGAGCAGGACGCCCGGCGGCTGCGCAGCGTGCTGGCCCAGCGCACCACCCGCTCGCAGGAGTTCTTCTCCTCCGCCGCGGGGCAGTGGGACCGGCTGCGCGCCGAGCTCTTCGGCCAGCGGGCGGACCTGCTGGGGCTGCTGGGGCTGCTCGACGAGCGCTGGACGGTGGGCGACCTGGGGTGCGGCACCGGGCAGATCAGCGAGTCGCTGGCGCCCTTCGTGGAGCGGGTGGTGGCGGTGGACGCCTCCGCCGCCATGCTGCAGGCGGCCCGCAAGCGGCTGCGCGGCATGGCCAGCGTCGCGGTGCGGCAGGGGACGCTGGAGGCGCTGCCGCTGGAGGAGGGCGAGCTGGACGCGGCCGTGGTCTTCCTGGTGCTCCCCTACGTGGCCGAGCCGCCGCTGGCGCTGGCCGAGGCGCACCGGGTGCTGCGCCCGGGCGGGCGGCTGCTGGTGGTGGACATGATGCCGCACGACCGCGAGGAATACCGCGCCACCATGGGCCACCTCTGGCAGGGATTTTCCGGCGAGCAGCTGGACGGGTGGACGGCCGAGGCGGGCTTCGCCGCCTTCCGCCACGTCCCCCTCCCGCCGGACCCGGCCGCGAAAGGACCGACGCTCTTCGCCGCCACCGCGCGGAAATGACGCACTTCGCACTTCGCACGTCGCACTTCGCACTTTCGAACCTGGAGACCACCGTGAGCGCAGTCGCCGAGCTGACCAGCCCCTTCGCCGCCGCCGAGGAGGCGGGGCGCGTCCCCTTCAAGGTGAAGGACCTGTCGCTGGCCGAGTTCGGCCGCAAGGAGGTCCGCCTGGCCGAGCAGGAGATGCCCGGCCTCATGGCCCTGCGCGAGGAGTACGCCGGGCAGCGCCCCCTGGCCGGCGCCCGCATCATGGGCTCGCTGCACATGACGGTGCAGACCGCCGTGCTCATCGAGACTCTCGCCGACCTGGGCGCCGACGTGCGCTGGGTGTCGTGCAACATCTTCTCCACCCAGGACCACGCCGCCGCCGCCGTGGTGGTGGGCCCCAGCGGCACCGCGGAGGACCCGCAGGGGATCCCCGTCTTCGCCTGGAAGGGCGAGACGCTGGAGGAGTACTGGTGGTGCACCGAGCAGGCGCTGGTCTGGCCCGACGGCGCCGGCCCCAACCTGCTGCTGGACGACGGCGGCGACGCCACCCTGCTGGTGCACAAGGGCGCCGAGTACGAGGCCGACGGCGGCCGCGTGCCCGCCTTCGACCCCGAGAGCGAGGCCGAGGAGTGGGGCGTCATCCTGGAGCTGCTCCGCCGCACCATCGCCGAGGACCCGCAGCGCTGGACGCGCGTGGCCGCCGGCATCCGCGGCGTCTCGGAGGAGACCACCACCGGCGTGCACCGGCTCTACCAGATGATGGAGGCGGGGACGCTCCTCTTCCCGGCCATCAACGTCAACGACTCCGTCACCAAGAGCAAGTTCGACAACATCTACGGCTGCCGGCACTCGGTGGTGGACGGGATCAACCGCGCCACCGACGTCATGATCGGCGGCAAGGTGGCCGTGGTCTGCGGCTACGGCGAGGTGGGGAAGGGGTGCGCCCAGGCGCTCCGCGGCCAGGGCGCCCGGGTGGTGATCACCGAGATCGACCCGATCTGCGCCCTGCAGGCGGCGATGGAGGGGTACCAGGTGGCCACGCTCGACGACGTGCTGGAGACGGCCGACATCTTCATCACCGCCACGGGGAACCGCGACGTCATCACCGCCGAGCACATGGCGCGGATGAAGGACAAGGCCATCGTGGGGAACATCGGCCACTTCGACAACGAGATCGACATGGCCGGGCTCAAGCGCACCGGCGGCATCCAGCGCATCAACATCAAGCCGCAGTACGACGAGTGGCGCTTCGCCGACGGCCACAGCGTGATGATCCTGGCCGAGGGGCGGCTGCTGAACCTGGGGTGCGCCACCGGCCACCCGAGCTTCGTGATGAGCGCCAGCTTCACCAACCAGGTGATGGCGCAGATCGAGCTGCACCAGAACGCGGACCGCTACGAGAAGAAGGTGTACGTGCTCCCCAAGCCGCTCGACGAGAAGGTGGCGCGGCTGCACCTGGACAAGCTCGGCGTCAGGCTCACCAGGCTCTCCGAGGGGCAGGCGGCGTACATCGGCGTCCCGGTGGAGGGGCCCTACAAGCCGGACCACTACCGGTACTAGACCGGGGTCTCGGGATGACGACCAGCGGGGCGGGGGAGCGATCCCCCGTCCCGCTTGGCGTTTCGCCGCGCGGCGATGTATGTTTCTCCGAGCTCCACGCAGAAACCTCCACGCCGGAGGCCCCGCATGCGCCGCATCGTGCTCCTCGCCGCCGTCCTGCTCCTGACCTCCGCCTGCTACCGCGTGCCGCTCCCGGGCCTGGGGGGCGCGCCGGGACCCGCGCTGGAGCGCAAGGTGGTGTCGCACAAGCGCGAGCCCGCCGAGCTGGTGGCCCCGGACGGCAGCTCCTGCTTCACCAGCCAGCGGCGGTGGTCCGTCATCCGGCCCGGTGCGCGGGTGTGGTGCGTATGGGCGTGGAGCGGCGACTACGCGGGCGGCCCCGTCAACCACTTCCCGACGGCGGAGCGGCTGGCCGGGCGCGGCCTGGGCGGTGGAGATCCGCGTTGAGGAGGCGTCGCTCAACGCCTGGCCGGGGCTCCGCCAGCTCCTGCTGGACGGCTGGCTGCTGCGCTTCTCGCGGGGATACACCAAGCGGGCGAACTCGGTGAGCCCGGTCTACGCCTCCACGCTCCCCCTGGCGGAGAAGGTGGCGCTCTGCGAGGAGCGCTTCCGCGCCGACGGGCTCCCCTGCACCTTCCGCCTGACCTCGGCCACCGCGCCCGAGGGGCTGGACGCCCTCCTCGACGCGCGCGGCTACCGGCGGGTCGATCCCACCCTCGTGCTCTCGCGCGAGCTGGAGGACGGCGGGCTCCCGGGCGAGGGGGACGGGGTCCGCGAGGCGCCGCTGGAGGCCTGGCTCCCCCTGCACACCCGGCTGAGCGGCGCGCCGCCCGAGCGCGCCGCCACCCACCACGACATCCTGGAGTCGATCGCGGCCCGGCGGGCCACCTTCGCGCTGGCGCACGGCGGCGACGAGGTGGCGTGCGGGCTGGGGGTGCTGGAGGGCGACCTCTTCGGCCTCTTCGACCTGGTGACCGCGCCCGAGTGGCGCCACCGGGGCTTCGGCACGCGGCTGGTGTGCGGCATGCTGGCCTGGGCGCGCGCGCGCGGCGCCCGCAGCGCCTACCTCCAGGTCACCGAGGCCAACCTCACCGCGCGCCGCCTCTACGAGAAGCTCGGCTTCACCCACCTCTACGACTACTGGTACCGGGTGCAGCCGCCGGCCTGATCCCCCGCATTCCAACAAAACGGGGGGCTCGCGCATCTTATCCCGTGAAGGCTCACGCGGCGGTGGCGGGCAGAGGCGACGCCCGCGCCGCCACGCGGGCTTTTCCGCAATTCCCGGGTGGGCCGCAAGCGCGATGTCCGTTTCGGAGCGCCGGGGAACCTGGCGCGCCCGCAGTGCGTATTCGATGCCTTCGCGCGCCCCGTGCCCGCCCGCTCGACCATCTTCCGTCCTGCCAGGAGACCGGCCGTATGACCCGTCGTTCCCGCATCGCCCTGCTGACCGCCCTGCCGCTGGTGCTGGGGGCCGGTTCCCTCCTGTCGCAGCCGCTGCCGACGCCGCGCAACACGGACTGGAACCGTGAGCGGCAGGAGTACACGGCGGACATGCTGAAGGACTACAACCAGCTCATCAACGAGTGGCGCGAGGCCTGGGACTCCCACAACCCGCGCCAGGTGGCGGACTTCTACTCGGAGGGCGGGTTCCTGGTGTTCACCGGCGGCGAGATGTCGCAGGGGAAGCCGGCGATCCAGCGGTGGCTCTCCGGCCTCCTCCCCAACGTGGTGGACATCCGGCTGGCGGTGATGGACTTCGTGGCGAGCGGCCGGATGGCGTACGCCATGGGCCCGTACTGGTACCAGTACAAGCCCGAGGGGAGCGCCGAGGTGATGAGCCAGACGGGGACGTACGTGGCGGTGGTGGTGCAGGAGGGCGGGCGCTGGCGGATCCGCTCGCAGGTGTTCACGCCCGAGACGCTGCCGGCGGGTGGAGCGCCCGCGCCGGGGCAGGCGCCTCCGGTCAACGGCGAGAACTGAGCCCGGCCCGGTAAATCCCGAAAAACGGGGGGTGGCGGAGCGATCCGCCACCCCCTTTTCCCGTGCGCTCCGGCGGGGCCCTCACCCCCCGCTCGCAAGCTCGCGGAGCCCCTCTCCCAATAATG
>DASUNK010000102.1:0-6554 GCA_036277195.1 Longimicrobiaceae bacterium
GGCGCGGGCGCGGGCGGAGGCGGCGCGGCGCCCACGGCCGGCGGCTCCGGCTCGCCCTCCTTGGCCACGGAGACGCGGAAGAGCGGCGCCCCCGGCTGCCCCGCCTGCCGCAGGCGCACGCGGTAGTCGCGGTCGTAGAGGAGGCCGTGGCGCCGGCAGCTGTCCGTCAGCTCGCGCTCCAGCTCGGCGGCCACCGGCTGCACCGCCTCGGCCGCGTCGTGGCGCAGCGCCACCACCAGCGTGGTGTGCGGGAGGAGGCGGGCGTAGCGGTCCGGGAGGGCGCGGGCGTTGTCGCGGTCGATCAGGTCTCCCAGCGCCAGCTTGATCTCGGGCACGGCCTCGCGGAGGAGCGCGTCGAGGAGCGGCTCCTCCACCACCTCGGAGGTGTCCAGGCCGGTGGGCGGCGTAAGGTCGGTCATCGGCGGGTCAGGGGTTGCGCGCCGGCGGCGTCGTGCCGGGCGCGAACGGGGGCACCGAGTCGCCGGCACCCACCACGGCGGCGGTGGTGTCCGGCGGGAGGCGCGCGGCCAGCGAGTCCACCCGGGCGCGGAGCGAGTCCAGCGCGGCGCGGGAGTCGCCCGCCGGGCGGGCCTGCAGGACGCTCCAGAGCGCGTAGCCGGCCAGCGCCAGCGCCAGGAGCGAGAGGAGGGCGGCCACGGGGCCCCAGGGGGACCGGACGGCGGTTCGGGTCACAGGCGTGGGCGGGTCGAAGACGGTGGCGCGCCGCGGCGGCGCCTCCAGGGTGCGGGTGTCGGCGCCCGCGGCGGCGGGCACGGCGGCCCGGGGGTGCGGCACGGTGGCCTGGTCGCTCTCGTCCACCACGCGCACCGCCACCACGGTGTAGTTGTCGTCGGGGCCGCGCTCCTCCACCTTGCGGGCGATGGCCTCGCACCCCTCCGCGGGGGGGAGGGCCATGGCGGCCCCCAGCTCGTCCAGCCGCATGGCCTTGGTGACGCCGTCGGAGACGATCAGCCAGCTCCACCCCGGCCGCGCGGGGATCCAGCTGGCGTCGGCCTCGCCGCCGCGCCCCACGGCGCGCTGCAGCTTGTTGGCGCCCACCGTGTCGGGGATCTCGTCGAGCGCGATCTCGCCGGCCTCCCAGCGGGCGAAGGCGGGGGTGTGGTCGCGCGTCTCCAGCCGCACGGTGCCGTCGGGAGCGCGCGAGAGGATGCGGACGTCGCCCACGTGCGCCCCCACCCACCCGGCGTGCCCGTCGCGGGCCACCACCAGCGAGAGGAGCGCCAGGGCGCACCCCATCCCCTCGCGCTCGCCGGCGTTCTCGGCGGCGGCGCGGGCCACCGCCTCGTCGGCGGCGCGCACGGCGTAGCGGGCCGCGTCGAGGCTGCGCACCGGCGCCGCGGCGGCCAGCGCCGCCAGCGCGGTGTCGGCCGCCATCCGCCCGGCGCGCTCGCCCCCCATCCCGTCCGCCACCGCCAGCAGCCCGGCCCCCTCGAACCCGGAGACGGCGAGCGCGTCCTGGTTCTCGGGGCGGGGGCCCTGGGCGCTCAGCCCGGCCACCTCGAAGATCATCCCGTGGATGCGCACGGGACCCACCCGCTCCACCGTCATCGGACCCGCACCCCCTCGTTCTCGGGCTCCACCGGCGGCGGGGCCAGGGCGCCCTCCAGCCGCTCCTCCTCCACCCGGCGGTGGCTGATCCCCGCCACCAGCCCCACGGCGAAGGCGGAGGCCAGCAGCTTGGCCCCGCCGTGCGCCGCGAAGGCGGTGGCCACGCCGGTGAGGGGGATCACCCGCACCCCGCCCAGCGTGGCCAGCCAGAAGGGAATTCCCAGCAGCATGGCCACGCCGGTGACCAGCGTTCGCTCGAACGCGCTCCGCTCGCGCACCGCCACCGCCAGCAGCTGCACCACGAAGAAGGTGTAGAGGAGCACGAGCGTCATCGCCCCCACCCACCCCCACTGCGCCGCGATGAGCGTGATGTAGCCGTCGTCCGCCGCGTTGGGCGCCGTCTCGCCGTGCCCCCGCCCGGGCCCCTGGCCCAGGAGCCCGCCGGTCACCACGTTGGCGTCGAAGAGCTTCATCTGGTGGAGCTTGGCCGCCCACGCCTCCTGCTCGGCGGGCGCCAGGGTGGAGAGGTCCTTGTACGGGTCGTACGCCAGCTCCAGCCGCGTGGCCGAGCGCGGGTCCACGTTGAAGGCGATCACCACCAGCACCCCCCACACCGCCAGCATCAGCGCCCCCCACCAGGCGCGGCGGGTGCCCACCAGCAGCATGGCGGCGAGCGAGCCGGCCAGCACCACCGAAAGCCCCAGCTCGCGGATGATGAGGAAGGGGAGCACGGGGGCGGCGCCGTAGAGGAAGAGCGACAGCAGCCGCTGCTTCTGCATCACCTCGCCGGGGCGCGCCAGGTTGTAGGCGTCGTCGGCCAGGGTGGCGGCCCAGGTCACCACGAAGAGGGGGAGGAAGAGCTCCCACGGCGTGGTGCCGCCCACCTTCCCCGCGCGGGTGAAGAAGAGGGTGAGCACGAAGAAGAGCCCCAGCACGGGGATGAACGGGATCAGCCGGTGGTCCCGCACCCAGCGCAGGGTGGAGGGCTCGTGCGACACCAGGTATCCCACCAGCAGCGCCAGCGGCGCGATGAAGACGGGGAAGTAGGTCAGCCACCGCCCGATGGCGCCGCGGGCCTCGGCCTCGCGCCGCACGGCGCGGGCGAAGGGGTCCGGGAGGGGCGGGGGCGGGCCCTGGTAGACGGCTGCCTTGCGCTCCTCGGAGTAGGCGCGGTCGATGGTGGAGAGGCGCGAGCGGGTGGCCTTGGCGTGGTTGGCCTCGGCGCGGCGGGTGCCGGTGGCCTGGTACGCCGGGTCGGTGAACGCCTGGAACTGGGCCGGCCGGGTGAGGGAGAAGATGAGCACCGGGAGCACCACCACCGCCCACGCCCCGCGGTACCCCAGCCGGCGCAGCGCCAGCAGCACCAGCAGCCACCCCACCAGCGCCAGCGCGTCGCGCACCAGCGTCCCTCCCGCGCCGGGGGAGATGCCGTGCACCGGCCACACCCCCCAGATGATGGAGAGGTGCGCGGCCACGTAGAAGCCGGCGGCCAGGAAGAGCCCCCACCAGAGCGGGCCGGGGAAGACGCGCCCCTCGCGCTCGGCGGCGGGGATGTTGTGCGGGCGCACGCGGATGCGCACCCCCTCGGGGCCACCGGGGAGGGGATCGGCGGCGCGGCGGCGGCGGAAGAGGTCGCGGAGCGCCATCAGCCGGCCTCCTCCGGCTGCGCCTCCGCCCCGGCGGGCCCGGGATCCCATCCCGCGAAGAAGCGCACCATCCCCGCGGCGATCGCGGCGGGGAGGCGCCCGCCCTGCCCCGCCTGGTCGAGGTAGACCACCACCGTGTACTTCGGCCGGTCGTCCGGCCCGAAGATGAGCCCGGCGAACCACCCGTCGGGGCGCTGCCCGCGGCGCACGTCGGCCGTCCCCGTCTTCCCGCCCAGCCCCCACTGCAGCCCCTCCAGCCGGGGCTTCACCGAGACGGCGGTCCCCTCGTCCACCACCCCGCGCATCGCCTCCATCAGCTTGATGGTGGTCTCGGTGCTCATGATCCGCCGCCCGGGGGGGACGCGCGCCAGCCGCTCCCGCTCCAGGGTGACGGGGAGCATCTCCCCCGCGTTGCCGATGGCCTGCAGGAAGCGCGACACGCCGACCGGGGTGACGTCGACCGGCCCCTGGCCGATGGCGATCTGCCCCCATTCGAAGCGGTCGAAGCGGTTCAGGATGCGCACCGCGTTGGGGGGCGGCGTCATGCGGCGCTCCCACGCGGCCGAGCCGGTGTTCCAGAACGGCTCGGCGCCCTCGGTGGGGCGGTCGTCGGAGTAGGGGAGGAAGCCGTAGCTGCGCAGCGCGTCGGCCACGGCCTGCACGCCCAGGCGCTGCCGCATCTCGAAGAACATGGCGATCGCCTGGGTGTTGCACGAGACGATCAGCATCTCGCGCGGCACCTCGAGCGAGGGATAGGCGTGGCTCTCGAAGTTGCGGATGGCGCGGGTGGGGGTCACCTGGATCTGCGCCGGGCAGGGCATCTCCCGGTCGCCCATCGAGTTCTCCCACCAGATGGCGGAGAGGGCCAGCTTGAAGACGGAGCCGGGGATGAGGTAGCGCTTGATCCCCAGCGGCGGCTGCTCGGCCGTCCCGGTGGCCGCGTACGCCACCAGCGCGCCGGTGGTCACCTCCTGCACCACCACGGCGCCGGGGCGGCCGGACTGCTGGAGGAGGCTCCAGGCCTGGAGGGTGGGCTCGGCGCAGAGGGTGAGCTGCAGGTCGGTCCCCGCCGGGTGCAGCTCGCCCGCCTCGCTGAAGTCGAGCGGCCGGCGCAGCTGCGAGGCGTGCAGCCGCTCCACCGTGTAGTCGCGCAGCTCCGCGTCCTCGCCGCCGCCCACCAGGTTGGCGCCGCCCTCGCCCAGCGCGTACACCCGCTCCACCTCGCCCTCGCGCACGCCGTAGCGGGCCAGGGCGCGGTCGTCGCGGCCGGTGCAGTCCAGGATCCAGCCGCGCACCTCGGCGCGGTTGATCTCGGCCATGCGCGGGTCGCCGAAGCGGGCGTACTTCAGCCGCCCCTCGTTCAGCTCCTCGGCCTGCATCAGCAGGCGGGCGTGCCCCGCGCCGTAGACCACGGCCAGCAGCAGCATGCCGAGGGCGATGCGCACGGGCCAGCGCTCGCGCTTCTCGCGGAAGGCCTGGGCCAGCCAGCGGAAGAGGGCCAGCAGGGTGCCGGCCGCGAAGAGGAGCACGGCGGCGCGCAGCACCCAGTTGAGGAGCGTGTCGAGCACGGGTCAGTCCAGCCGGGCCACGCGGAGCACCGTGTTCCCCATGCGCACCGTGTCGCCGGGCGAGAGGGCGCGCTCCTGGTGCGGGGGAATCGGGTTCTCGTTCACGTAGGTGCGGTTCTTCGAGTCCAGGTCCGTCACCGTGAGCCGCCCGCCCCCGGCGCGGAAGCGCGCGTGCCGGCCGGACATGTAGCGGTCGCCCAGGGCGAAGACGCCGGGCTCGGGGCGGCGCCCCACCACCAGCTCGCCGTCGACCGCCACCGGGTCGCGGACGGTCTCGGAGTGCACCACCTCCAGCACGGCGCCGCCGCGGCCCCCGGGCGCGGCGGTGGCGGTGGGGCGGTGCGACTCGGGGACGAGCGAGCGCTCGCCGCCGGGCGCCACCGAGGCGGCCGAGAGCGAGGCGCGCTCGGGGGCGGGGGGCGGCGGCTCCAGCCCCAGCGGCTTGACGAAGGCGAACTCGCGCTTGGTGTCGAGGAGCACCACCTCCACCCGCAGCCCGGCGCGGGCGATGCCGTTGTCCTGGGCCCACTGCGCGGCGAAGCGGCGCAGGTGGTCGGCCTCGTCGCGGGCGAAGAGGGAGAGGTTCATCCCCGGCGGCACCAGGTCCGTGGAGACGAAGACGCGCAGGTCGGGCGCCACGCGGCGGTCCGCGTAGCGGCGCAGGGCCTCGCGCACGCCGTCTTCGAGCTGCTGGCGGAGCGTGGGCCGCAGGATCTTGCGGAAGAGGTTCAGCATGTCCGGTCCGTTCCGTGGCTGCGGCGGGGCTCCGCAAGATGAGGACCGCCCCCGGGCGGGGCAAGCGCCGCCCGGCGGTCTTCCGGGGAACCACGCAGCCGGAGGTCGTTTGGTTTCAGGCGGGCGGCTCGGCGCGGGCGCGCAGCGGGTCGGGCGCCAGGGCCAGGATGAGGAGGGAGAGGGTCATCTCCCCGATCCCCCAGAAGATGAACTGGAAGGAGGGGAGGCCGTCGAGGAGCACGCTCAGGCAGCGGCCGAGCGACTGGCAGAGCACCAGGATGGCGGCGAAGTTCCCCAGCGGCACGTTCTCGGGGTGCTGCGCCGCGTAGGCCATCATCAGGAAGAGTCCCGTCCAGAAGCCGATGAACACGGCCCGGTACTCGTTGAGCCCGTCGGTGCCCTGGAGGGTGAGGGCGTACCAGTCGGCCACGGCCTCGGGCGCCACCAGCCCGGCGAGGGCGATGCCGAGGAAGATGCAGCCGGTGAGGACCAGGAGGAAGCTGCGTAGCTGTGCGCGGTCCATGATCGTGCCCCGGTTCAGCCGAAGAGGAAGAGGAGGATGACGGCCGCGACGGCCCAGTCGAACGCGGCGCAGAAGGGAGGGAAGTACCAGCGCACGTCGGTCTTCACCGTGTAGGAGTGGTGGAGCACGTCCCAGGCGCCGTGGAAGAGGAACCCCACCGCGGTCCACCAGGTGGGCCCCCACAGCCCCAGCGCGGCGAAGGCGAAGGTGGCGGCCGCGGGGAGCAGCTCCAGCCAGAGGATCGTCCGGCGGCCGTCGTTGATGGCCATCCCCACGTACACGCCCGCGGTGGCGGCCAGGAAGAGGGCCAGCAGGTCCGCCGCGTGGAGGGGGAGGAGGATCGCCAGGGGGACGAAGGGGAGCGCCAGCGCCACGCCCAGTGCGGCGGGCTTCCACAGGGGGCCGTGGAGGTGGTGCTCGCGGGCGCGCAGTTCCGTGTGCACGGGGAGGTCGGCTCGGGGGAATCGGAACGCTCCGCACAGGATACGTCCGGCCCGGCACTCGTGCAACGTG
>DASUNK010000103.1:0-4181 GCA_036277195.1 Longimicrobiaceae bacterium
GGTGGAGGCGATCCTCGCCGGCTTCGCGCCGGACGCGCGCGGCGAGACGCTGCGCTTCCTGCGCCGCCTCACCCGCGTCTCCGCCCTGCACGCGGGCGCCGAGAACGCTTCGTGCTGCGCCCCCGATCCCACGGAAGAGGCCGTATGAGCGCGGCAGAGGACGTGCGTCCCGCGCGCGCCGACGAGCTGGACGAGGCGGTGGCGCTGCTGGCCGCGTGCGGCCTTCCCCCCGCGGGGGTGGAGGACCAGTTCCCCGGCGCCTACCTGGTGCTGCGCGATGCGGGCACGGGCACGCTGGCGGGGCTGGCCGGGGTGGAGGCCTTCGGGGGAGACGGGCTGCTGCGCTCGGTGGCGGTCAGCGAGACGAAGCGGGGAACCGGGCTGGGGCGCCGCCTGACCGCGGCGGCGCTGGAGCACGCGCGCGCCCGGGGCGTGCGCAGCCTCTACCTGCTGACCGAGACGGCGGGCGGCTTCTTCCCGCGCTTCGGCTTCGAGCGGGTGGAGCGCGCCGAGCTCCCCGCCTCGCTGGAGGGCTCGGCGGAGCTGCGCGGCGCCTGCCCGGCCAGCGCTCTCGCCATGCGCCTCCGCCTCTGAGCACTTTCGCACTTTCGCACTGCAGTCCATGCGCAGGCTGGTCCTCTTCGACATCGACGGCACGCTGCTCTTCGCGGACGGCGCGGGAAAGCGCGCCGTCCGCGACGCCATGCTGCGGGTGTTCGGCACCACCGGGCCGATCGGCGCCTTCTCCTTCGCCGGGCGCACGGACCCCGAGATCGTCCACCACCTGCTGGCGGCGGCCGGGCTGGCCGAGCGCGAGATCGAGGCCGGCCTCCCCGAGCTGTGGCGGCTGTACGTGGCCAACCTGGAGCGCGAGCTGGCCGGCGTGGCGGTGCGCCCGCTCCCCGGCGTCCCCGAGCTGCTCCGGCGGGTGGAGGATGCCGGCGGTCAGGTGGTGCTGGGGATGCTCACCGGGAACGTCCGCGACAGCGCGCGCATCAAGGTCGACGCCGCGGGGCTGGGATTCGCGCGCTTCCGCGTGGGCGCTTTCGGCTCGGACCACGCGCGGCGGGAGGAGCTGCCGGCCATCGCCGCGCGGCGGGCACGCGAGTTGACGGGCGTGGAGTTCGCGGGGAAGGAGATCGTGATCGTGGGCGATACGCCGCTAGACGTCGCCTGCGGCGCGCACCTGGGCGTGCGCACCATCGCCACCGCCACCGGGGGGCACTCCCTGGACGAGCTGGCCGGGTGCGGCCCCGACTACCTCTTCCCCGACCTGGGCGACGTGGACGCCGTCTGGCGGGCCATCGCCGCAGCTTCTCCCGGAGGCGCCCGATGACCGGACGATGCGCTGGCCTTCTCCTCCTCTGCGCCCTCGCGGCCGGGTGCCGTCCGGACGAACAGCCGGCGGCGGAGCACCGGCCGGTAGCCGCGCGCGCCGCCACGGCGCCGGAGCCCGCCGCGACGCGCGCGGTGGCCGTCACCTTCGACGACCTCCCCTCCTCCGCGCCCTACGACCTGGAGGTGGTGCGCGACGTCAACCGCAAGCTCCTGGAAACCATCCGCGCGCACCGCGTCCCCGCCGTGGGCTTCGTGGTGGGGCGCGGGGCGGAGCGCGCCGGCGAGCGGGGGGCGCGCATGGAGATCCTGCGCGGCTGGGTCGATGCCGGGCTGGAGCTGGGGAGCCACACCTACTCGCATATGTCCGTCAGCCAGCGCCCGCTGGAGGAGGTGGAGGCGGACGTGGTGCGGAACGAGACGGTGCTGGCGGAGGTGCTCGGCGCGCGGTGGGAGGCGGGGCCCCGCTGGTTCCGCCATCCCACCCTGGCCACCGGCGACGACCCGCGCGAGCGCGACGCCTATCGCCGCTTCCTGGAGGCGCGCGGCTACACCATCGCCCCCGTGACCTTCGACAACCAGGAGTGGGTGTTCGCCGCGGCGTACGACCGCGCGCTGGAGCGCGGCGACACGGCGGCGGCGCGGTGCGCGGCCGAGGCGTACGTGCCGTACCTGGAGCGCACCTTCGCGTATTTCGAGGAGATGGCCCGCGGGCTGTTCGGGCGCGACATCCCGCACGTGCTGCTGCTGCACGCCAACCGCATCAACGCCGAGCACTTCGGCGAGGTGGCCGAGGCGCTGCGGCGCCGGGGCTACCGCTTCGTGCCGCTGGGCGAGGCGCTGGCGGACGAGGCGTACCGCTCGCCGGACGGCTGGGCGAGCCGGGGCGGACCGTCGTGGCTGCACCGCTGGGCGGCGGGGCGCAGCCAGCCGCTGCGGCCGGAGCCGCGCGAGCCGGAGCTGATGGCGCGGCTGGCGGACCGGGCCCGCGCCCCCGGCACGGCCGTGCCGCGCGACTGCTCGGCCCTCCCCGTCCCCGAGGCCTCGCCCGTGCCGCAGGCCGGGTGAGCTACGGGCGATAGGTCACCGAGGCGTACACCTCCAGCTCGTCCTCGAAGGGCTCGTCGAGCACGCGGGCGGCGCCCAGCCGCAGGCGCACCCCCGGGAGCCGCAGCAGGGTGTTGGCCCCCATCTCCACCGACGTCTCCACCCCCGCCACGCGGAACCAGTCGGCGTCCTCCCCGGCGCGGGCGGCCCAGAAGTACGGTACCAGCCCGCGCACGGTGGTGCTCGCGCGCAGGGCCAGGATCTCCGTCCCCTGCAGGTGGCCGAACGGGATCGCCGGCATCTCGATGCGCTGCGAGAGCACGGACGGGTCCACCAGTCCCCCGTCCGATCCCCCCACCTGGAACCGCTCCCACGGCGGCGCGCCCGCGCCGGTGCGGCCGTAGGTGACCGCGCCGCGCGCGTTCAGCCACCCCAGCCGCACCGCCAGCGACCCCGTCGCCACCCCGCGCCGCCACCCGTCGCCGTGCGTGCTCCCCAGCGCGCCGTGCACCCCCGCCTGCGCCGCGAGCGAGCGAGCGCCCACCGTGGTGGAGGCCGTGGCCGCGTACTCCACGAAGGCAAGCCGCCGGTCGCCGGACCCGCCCTCCGCCAGCTCCAGCGCGCCGAGCGAGACGCCCGCGCGCGCCCGCTGGCGCAGGAAGGACGTGGTCCACCCCCGGTCCGCCATGAGCGCGGCGCCGGCGTAGTCGCCGTCCAGCGGGCCGAGGGCGAGGTCGTCGAGGAGGCCGTCCTCGCGCGAGGGCTCGTGCCGCACCCAGAACGCCTCGCCGGCCACGGCCGTGCGCCAGCCGCGCCACACCGCCGCGGCTGCGCCTCCGCGCGGCTGCGCGTCGCCGCCGTAGCTGCCGCGCAGCGTCCAGGCCAGCCGCCCCACCGGGTCCGTGCTGAGCAGGAGGAGGCCGAACGCCCCGCCGTCCGCCCCGTGGTAGCCCCAGGGGAGGAGCCGCTGCCGCCGCGGCCCGATGCCGTACTCCCGCACCGGTGGGAGCGGCGCGCGCGCCAGCGTGTCGGCCGGCACGCGCGGGCGCGGGGCCGCCGGCGCCAGCACGGGCGAGAGCGCCTCCACCCGCGCCAGCGCCACGCTGTCCGGGTGGACGCGGTTCAGGTCGAAACCCGTGGCGTGCAGCGAGAGGTAGAAGACGTGCCCCGTGGCGGGGCTCGGCTCGGGGGCGGCCGCCGCGCCCGTCAGCCGGGTAAGGGGGCGCGCGGCGCCCGTCTCCAGGTCGATCCGCTCCAGGTTGGCCACGCCGCCCAGCTCCGAGACCGCCACCAGCGCCCGTCCGCCCGGGAGGAAGGCGGCGTCGTAGCGGCTGGCCTCGTCGTCGGGATCGATCCAGCGGCGCTCACCGGTGGCGGCGTCCACCCGCCCCAGCCGCCAGCGCCCCTCCTCCTGGATCGCCAGCACCAGCGAGCGCCCGTCCGGCGCCCAGCGCGGCCGGTAGAACACGGTCTGGAGCGTGCCGGCGAGGAGGGTGGCGACCTCGCCGCTCGCCAGGTCCACGCGCACCAGGTCGCAGACGCCGCCGCGGCAGCGCACCGCCGCCGCGCTCCGCCCGTCCGGCGCCGGGTCCGGGTTGCGGAGGGCTGCGCCGCGCGTCACCCGGCGCAGCGACTTCCGCCGCCAGTTCCACACGAAGAGGTCGGGGACCGAGGCGCCGTCGCCGAGCGGCTCCTGGCGCACCACCAGCAGCTCGTCGCCGCCGGGGAGGAAGCGCGGCTGGTCGTGCCCGCGCCCGCCCCGGGCGAAGAGGGTGGCCACCGGCCGCTTGGCCCGCGGC
>DASUNK010000104.1:0-7760 GCA_036277195.1 Longimicrobiaceae bacterium
TCCACCCGCAGCGGCTCGTCCGCGCTCACAGCAGGATGCGGACGTGCGTCACCCGGCGCAGCTCCGCCACCAGCTCCGCCATCACCTTCTCCTGCTGCAGCCGCTCGCGGATGCGCTCCTCCACGTCGGCCAGCTCCACCGGCCCCTCCGCCTGCCGGTCGGTGAGCCGCGCCACCACGAAGGCGGTCCCGTTCGGGCCGCCGGTGACCTCGAAGGGTCCCACCACCTGGTTGGCCACCGCCGTCTGCAGCGCCGCGGCGTACGCCGGCGGGAGCTGGGTGAGCGGCACGTGCCGGGAGACGCGCTGGTCCGCCGGGGTGCCGTAGCGCTCCGCCAGCTCGGGGAGCGCGGCGCCGCCCTGCGCGGCGCGGGCCACCGAGTCGGCGCTGGCGCGGGCGCGCGCCACGTCCGCGTCGGTGAGGACCGGGCGGATGAGGATGTGGCGGGCCTGGCGCTCGGGGCCGCGGATCTTCTCCAGCCGGATGATGTGGTAGCCGTACTCCGTCTCCACCACCGGGCTCACCTGCCCGGGGCGCATGGCGTACACCGCCTGCTCGAAGGGGCGCACCATCTGCCCCTCGCGGAACCACCCCAGGTCGCCGCCCCGCTCCTTGGAGGGGTCGTCGGAGTAGCGGCGGGCCAGCACCTCGAAGTCGCCGCCCGCGCGCAGCTCGGCCAGCACCTCCTCGGCGCGGCGGCGGGCGGTCGCCTTGGCCGAGTCCGACGGGTGCGGCTGGATCACCGCCTGCTGGAAGGAGACGTTGGCCGGCCGCGTGCCGAAGCGGGTGCGGTTGGCCTCGAAGAAGGCCCGCAGCTCCTCGTCGCTGACGTGGGGGAGGGCGCGCTTCTCCAGCTCGCGCTGGGCGTAGCGCTGCAGCAGGGTGGCCGCGGTGGTCTCCAGCACCAGCGACTGGCGGTACTCCTCCAGCGAGCGGCCGGAGCGGGCCAGCGCGTCGCGCAGCGCCTGCTCCGAGCCGAAGCGCTGCTGCACCTGCTGGATCTGCTGGTCCACCAGCGGGTCGACGTCGGAGGACTCGATGGGGATGCCGGCGGCGCGGGCGGCCTGGAGGAGCACCAGCTCGTCCACCCGCTGGTTGACGATCTCCTGCACCAGGCGGCCGCGCTCCACCGGGTCGGTGGGGATCTGCTGCCCCTGGGCCTGCAGGCGCTCGATCTCCACCCGCACGTCCGACATCAGGAGGACGGTGTCGCCCACCACGGCCACCACGCGGTCGAGCACCTCCTCGCCCTGCTGCGGGGGGGTGCCGGGCTGGGCCGCGGCCGGGAGGGCCGCCAGCAGGAGGAGCGGGAGGAGGAGATGACGGATGTGCATGGGATCCTGAAGATCGGTTCCTGGGGACTGCACGGGCGCCGCTTCGTAACCGGCTGCGCCGCGGGGGTTGCCCCCCGCGGCGCAGCCCGGACGCTTACGGCTGGGACGGGGCCGACGGCGGCGCGCCCTGGGGCGCCTCCGGCTGGACCGGCTGCGGCTGCGGGACGGCGCCCGGCTGCTGCGGCAGCTGCGGCTGCACGCCCGCGGGCGGCTGCTGCACCTGCGGCTGCGTGGCCCGCTTGGCGCGCCAGCGGTCCACCACCCGCTGGAAGGCGGCGGTGTTCACGTCCGCCCCGTACTGGCTGCGCAGCGCGTAGCTCAGCCGCCCCAGCGGCGGGAGCTGGCGCTGCCCGGTGGCGGCCTGCTCGATGAGCTGGCGCACCTGCGTCTCGATCTGCGCGTTGGCGGCGGAGCCCTTGGCGCCGCGCCGCTGCTGCTGGAAGCCCATCATCCGCCGCAGGTCCTGGATGGCGCTCTGCGCCTGGTTGCGGATGGAGTCGCTGGTGGCGCGCGAGAGCGTCTGGTTGCGCCGGCGCGCCTCGGAGAGGATCACCTCCTTGAGGGCCGCGTTCTCCAGGAACTCCTTCAGCCGCTCGTCGTCGGCCTGGCCGATCTGCGCCAGCGTGCCGGCGTCGGCGTCCTGCAGCACCCGGGCGATCTCGCCGGCCGTCACCTCGCCGCCGCGGAACTTCACCAGCGCGCGGTCGGCCGCGCGGCCGCGCAGGTTGAGGTCCTGCTGCTCGGCCAGCTCGCGCACCAGCTCCGCGGCCCCGGGCTGCAGCTCGATCCGGGCGCCGGACTTGGTGCTCTCCAGGTACTTGGTGAGCGCCTCCTGCTGGTTCTTCTGCACCAGGTACTGCTTGAAGGGGGCCGCCTGGTCGCCGAGCGGCACCGCCTTCTTCTCCTCCACCTTGATCACGTGGTAGCCGAAGGGCGTCTCCACCACGCTGCTGATCTGCCCCGCCTGCAGGGCGAAGGCGGCGTTCTCGAAGGGCGCCACCATCTGCCCGCGGCCGAAGAAGCCGAGGTCGCCGCCCTCCTGCGCCGTGGCGTCGGCGGAGAACTGGCGGGCCAGCCCGGCGAAGTCCTCGCCGCCCGCGGCGCGGGCGCGGAGCCCCTCGGCCTGGGCGCGCACGCTGTCGCGCTGCTGCTTGGTGGCCTCGGTGGGCACCCGGAGGAGGATGTGGCGGGCGCGCACCTGCGAGCCGGGGCCCTCGCTGCTCCAGGCCTGCGCCAGCTCGGCGTCGGTGAAGGTGGTGTCCGCCTGCACCGTGCGCTGGAGGAACCGCTGCACCGTCACCTGCTCGCGGTCGGGCTCCATGAACTTCTCCAGGTCGAGCACCGCCAGCGTGGAGTCGTCGGCGGCGGCGGTGGCCAGCAGGGTGTAGTCCACCCACATGTTGGCCAGCGTCCGCACCACGTCGGGCTCGGGGTTGAGCTGCGGGTTCGCCGCCAGCAGGTCGGCGGCCTCCTCCACGCTCAGCTCCTTCCCCGCCGCCCTGGCGACGACGTCGGAGTGCGCGTTCATGGCGTTGCCGAGTCCGCCGCAGCCCGCGACAGCGAGCGGCGCGGCGGCCAGCAATGCCCAGCGGGACAACTTCATCTCTGTCTCCAGCCCGGGTGAATGGAAAGCGGCGCCGGCCCGGCCCCCGCCGCGGCGCCCTGGTGAAATCCGTCGGAATCCCCCCTGTACCCCGGTCCCGCCGTTCTGCTCCCCTGGCCTACGCGCTGCGCGCGGGGTCGGCCGCCAGGTCGTGCAGCGCCCCCACCAGGGTGGGGAGGATCGGCTCCGTCCCCTGGCGGGTGAGGGTGAGGGAGAGGGGCATGGGGCGGCGCACCTCCACCCCCAGCTGCCGCCCCAGCAGCGCCTTCTGCAGGCTCGCCATCCGGGGCACCACCCCGTGGCGGAAGTTGAGCCGCACGTCCCAGGGGCGCACCAGGATGCGCTCGACCCCCAGCTCGCCCCCCAGCAGCCGCAGCGCCTGCGTGGCCAGCAGCGTCTCCACCTCGCCGGGGAGGGGGCCGTAGCGGTCGCGCAGCTCGCGGCGCATCCCCTCCACCCCCGCCACCGCCTCCTCGCGCGCCAGCCGCCGGTAGAAGTGGAGCTTCTGCGCCTCGTCGGGGACGTACTCGTCGGGGATGAGCGCCGCCCCGTCGACCGAGACGTCGGCCGCGCCGCGGACCGCCTCCTTCCCGTCGCCCTTGAGCTGGCGGATGGTCTCGTCGAGGAGGCGCAGGTAGGTGTCGAGCCCCACGGCGTGCACGAAGCCGGACTGCTGCGCGCCCAGGATGTTGCCGGCGCCGCGCAGCTCCAGGTCCTTGAGGGCGATGCGGTAGCCGCTCCCCAGCTCGGTGTAGTGCTCCAGCACCCGCAGCCGCTTCTCGGCGTCCTCCTGGATCTCGTCGGGGATGAGCAGGTAGCAGAAGGCCCGGTGGTGGCTGCGCCCCACCCGCCCGCGGATCTGGTAGAGCTGCGCCAGGCCGAACTGGTCCGCCCGGTTGACGATCAGGGTGTTGGCGCGGGGGACGTCGAGTCCGCTCTCGATGATGGCGGTGGCCACCAGCACGTCCACCTCGCCGTCGAGGAAGCGGGTCATCACCGCCTCCAGCTCCTTCTCGCGCATCTGCCCGTGCGCCACCGCCACGCGCGCGTCGGGGACCAGGTCCTGCACCCGCTTGGCGATGGTGGCGATGGTCTCCACCCGGTTGTGGACGAAGAAGACCTGGCCGCCGCGGTCGAGCTCGCGGCGCATGGCGTCCTCGATGATGGCGTCGGTCCAGGGGAGGACGTGGGTGATGACGGGCTGCCGGTCGCGCGGGGGGGTCTGGATGAGGGTCATGTCGCGCAGCCCCAGCAGCGAGAAGTGCAGGGTGCGCGGGATGGGGGTGGCGGTGAGGGTGAGCACGTCCACCGTCTTGCGCAGCTGCTTGAGCAGCTCCTTGTGCTTCACCCCGAAGCGCTGCTCCTCGTCCACCACGATCAGCCCCAGGTCGCGGAACGACACGTCGGGCGAGAGGAGGCGGTGCGTGCCGATCATCACGTCGACCGTCCCCGCCTGGAGCCGCTCCAGCACCCCGGCCTGCTCCTTGGCGGTGCGGAAGCGCGAGAGCGCCTCGATGCGCACGGGGAAGTCCGCCAGCCGCTCGGAGAAGGTGTGCAGGTGCTGCTCGGCCAGGATGGTGGTGGGGACGAGCACCGCCACCTGCTTGCCGTCCTGCACCGCCTTGAAGGCGGCGCGGATGGCCACCTCGGTCTTGCCGTACCCCACGTCGCCGCAGATCAGGCGGTCCATGGGGCGGGGGCTCTCCATGTCGCGCTTGACGTCCTCGGTGGCCTGGCGCTGGTCGGGGGTGTCCTCGAAGAGGAAGGCGCTCTCCATCTCCCGCTGCCAGCGGGTGTCCGGCGCGTAGGCGAAGCCCTGCTCGGCGGAGCGCGCGGCGTAGAGCTCCAGCAGCTCGGCCGTCATCTCCTGGATCGCCTTCTCCGTCTTCTGCCGGGTGCGCGCCCAGTCGCGCCCGCCGATGCGGTGCACCCGGGGCGGGGCCGCGTCGTCGGCGTCGCTCACCCAGCGCTCCACCAGGTCCACCCGGTGCACGGGGACGCGCAGCAGCTCGCCCCCGGCGTACTCGATCACCAGCGTCTCGAACTCCTCCTCGCCCAGCCGCACCCGCTCCATCCGCCGGAACTGCCCCACCCCGTGGTCCATGTGCACCACGTAGTCGCCCGGCTTGAGCGCGGCGACGCTCTCCAGCGCGGCCCCGCCGCGGAAGCGGCGCCGGCGGCGGATGCGCCGGGTGCGGCGGAAGACCTCGTGGTCGGTGAGCACCCGCAGGGGGGGCTCGGCGTCGGCCATCACGAAGCCGCCCGCCAGCGAGCCGATCCCCAGCTCCACCGCGTACGCCACCTTCAGCTCGTCGAGCAGCTCCTGGAGGCGCTCCAGCTGCCCCTGGTTGTCGCAGAGCACCAGGGTGCGCTCGCCGCGGAGCGCTCCGCCGCGCAGCACCTCGCCCAGGCGGGCCAGGTCGCGGTCGATCGGCTCGGGCGGGACGATGCGGAAGGGCGCCTCGCGCGCGGGCGCGCCCCGCCCGGGGCCGCCCACGAAGAGCTGCGGGAGGGCGGCGAGGCGCGCGGCCGCGGGGGCGGGGGAGAGGAAGAGGCGCTCGGGCGGCTCGGGGTGGTCGCCGCGCTGGGCGGCGGCCTGGTGCAGGCGGAGCACCTCGCCCCAGGTGCGCTCCATCTCGGGGAGGGTGGCCCCGCCGGCCAGGTGCACCACCACCGCGTCGGGGGGGAGGTAGTCGAGCAGGGTGCGCCGCTCGGCGCCGGCCGCGTCGGGGGCGGCGCGGACGCGGCCGGTGCCCTCGCTGGCGGCGGGGCGCAGGTCCACGGGGAGGAGCTGGAGCGTGTCGACGGCGCGGACGGAGAGCTGGGTGAGGATGTCGAAGTAGCGGATCGACTCTACCGTGTCGCCGAAGAGCTCGATGCGCGCCGGCTCGGGGGCGCCGAAGCCGAAGACGTCCACGATGCCGCCGCGCAGGGCGAACTGCCCCACCTCCTCGACGGTGGCCACGCGCTCGAACCCCATCCCCTCCAGCCGCCCGGCGAGCTCGGCCAGGCGCACCTCCTCGCCCACGCGCACCTCCAGCCGCAGGTCGTCGAGCCCCTCCACGGCGGGGGAGAGCTCCTGCACGGCGCGGGCGGTGGTCACCAGCAGCTGGGCGCGGCCGGAGAGGAGGGCCTCCAGCGCCTCCACCCGGGTGCCACCGATCTCCAGGTGCGGCTCGGCCTCCTCGTAGGGGAGCGACTCGCGCTGGGGGTAGAGGAAGACGGCGTCCTCGCCCAGGACGGCCTCCAGGTCGGCGGCGGCCTGCTCGGCGAGGTCGGGGCCGGGGGCCACCAGCACCCAGATGCGCTCGCGCCGGGCGCGGTGGAGGGCGGCCACCAGCAGCACCGGCGCCGAGCCCGCCAGTCCCGACGCCAGCACCGACTCACCGGCGCGCGGAAGCGCGCCGGCCAGCGCGCGGAAGGCGGGGACGGTCTGGAAGGAGTCGATCAGCAGCGGGTGCGGCACAGCCCGTCGGTCTCGCTCGGCGCGGGGGCGGAAAGGCGGCCGGAAGGTATCCGGGCGCCGCAGTGGCGTCAACGGCCCGGAGAGACGACCCCCTTGCCGCGCGCCGCGCCGGAGCGCACCGTGCGGTGCGCCCGGCGTCCCCTGCCGTCCCCTGCGCGGGATCGTCCGTCCCCGCGCGGGGACACAGACGGCGGCGGCCGGCCCGGCGGACGGGGGGTAATCATCTGCCATGAAAGCAGTTATCTTTCGAGCATCCTCCGGGAACGCGGCTTGCTCCTCGCTGCGGCCGGCTTCCCGTCGCATCCGGAGACCCAGATGAAGAACGTCATCCTCGCGGTCCTCGCCCTGGCCGCCCTCCCGGCCGCCGAGGCCGCCGCACAGCCGGCGGAGGGCAAGCCGCTCCTCCACCAGGAGGCGGCCGCCCCGGCGCAGGACCGCTACGCACCGCAGGACCGCTACGACCAGGACGGCTACCCGCAGGACGGCTACGCCCGGGACGGCTACCGCCAGGGCGGGTCCTACACCTCGGTGCGGGTGTGGCTGGAGGACCGGCGCACCCTCTTCGGGCTGGGCGACCGCAGCCGCGTGTACGTGCGCACCGGCGGCGACGCCTTCGTGGCCGTCTTCCACATCGACACCAACGGCGACCTCGAGATCCTCTACCCGTACTCGTCGTACGACGACGGCTACGTGGACGGGGGGCGCACCCTGGGCCTCGCGGCGGGGGGCGCCAGCCGCTACCTGCGCACGCGCGGCGGCTACGGGGTGGGCTACGTCTTCGCGGTGGCCTCGCCCGAGCCGCTGAACCTGCGCGCGGTGCGCCGGCTGTGGAACGTGCGCCAGGCCGGGGGATGGGACTCGTACCGCACCGTCTACGGCGACCCGTTCTACGCCATCGACCGCCTGGTGGAGCTGGTGGTGCCGGACTACGCCTACGGCGACCACAGCGTGGACGTGTACACCTACCACGTGGGCGGGCGCTACACCCACCCGCGCTACGCCTGCTACGACGGCTACGGCGACTGGTACCACAGCCGCAACCGGTACTACGACAGCTGCGACCGCGTGCGCGTTTTGCTGGTGGCGCGGCCGTACTATTATGATTCGCACCACTACCGCGGCAGCCGCCGGCGCTACTACGAGCGCTACTACTACGCGGACCGGCGCTCGCGCGAGCCGGACCACCGCTACAAGGAGCGGACGGACGTGCCGCCGGCCCGCGGCGACGACTTCCGCGCCTCCGGCCGGCGCCCCGGGACCGACGGCGCGGCGCCGCCGCTGCGCGAGCTGGTGCTGGAGGCGCAGCAGCAGGACCCGGGGCAGGACCGCCGCCGGGTGACGCCGCCCGCGCGGCAGCG
>DASUNK010000105.1:0-6411 GCA_036277195.1 Longimicrobiaceae bacterium
CGCAGGCCGCGGTACTCGCCGCGGGCGCCGGCCGCGCCGGCCCAGCTCTCGCCCGCCCGCCGAGCGCGCTCGCCCGCGGGGCGCGGCTCGCGCACGCGGCGGTCCGCGCGAGGCCAGACGACCGCTTCGCCGGGGAGCTCCAGGTCGCGCTCCTTGCGGAAGAGGCCGAAGGGGAAGGAGGTGGCCAGCACCAGCGTGCGCAACGGGTACACGCCGCGCCGGGGGAAGCGCGCCTCCGCCCGCGCCGCGGCGCTCTCGCCCGGCTCCACCGCGTGCAGCCACGCCGCCCCCGCCTGCCCCTGCTCGCGGAGCTCCACCGCGAAGCTGGGGAGGCGCCGCTTGCCGTTGCGCACCTCGTAGCCGATGCGCGCCGACTCGCCGGCGGTGATGCCGCGCACCGGGCGGCGGCGCACCTCCAGCCCCCGGATCATCTGCTCGGAGAGCCACCCGCTCAGGGTGATGAAGCCGAGCATGGCGCCCAGCAGCAGGAAGAGGAGGTTGTTGCCGGTGGCGATGGCCGCCAGCCCCAGCAGGAGCGCCCCGCCGCTGAACACCCAGCCGGCGCGCGAGAAGCGCAGCCGCCGCGGCGGCCGCAGCCAGCGCCGCAGCGTGGCGAGCGCGCTCACACCGGCACGGGGATGCGGTCCAGGATCTCCTCCAGGATGGCGACCGACTCGTCGTACGCCTCGCCGGTGGCGGCGCCGGCGCCCGCCGGGAGCAGCCGGTGCGCCAGGCAGGGCACCGCCAGCCGCCGCACGTCGTCGGGCACCAGGAACTCGCGCCCATCCACCAGCGCGTAGCCCCGCGCCGCGCGGAAGAGCGAGATGGCGCCGCGCGTGCTGGCCCCGGCGCGGTAGCGCGGCTCCTCGCGCGTGGCCTGCACCAGCGCCATCAGGTAGTCCAGCAGCGACGCGTCGGTGTGCACCTGCTCCACCCGGTCCTGCAGCGCCAGCACCTGCCCCGCGCCGAGCACCGGGCGGATGCCGTCCACCGGGTCGCCGCCGCGCATGGACTGCAGCACCACGTTGCGCTCCTCGTCCGCGTCCGGGTAGCCGATGGAAAGGCGCATCATGAAGCGGTCGAGCTGGCTTTCCGGGAGCGGATAGGTGCCGTGCTGCTCCAGCGGGTTCTGCGTGGCCATCACCAGGAAGGGACGGGGGAGGTCGTAGCTCCGCTCGTCGATGGTGACGCGGCCCTCCTGCATGGCCTCGAGCAGGCCGCTCTGGGTGCGCGGCGGGGCGCGGTTGATCTCGTCCGCCAGCACCACGTTGGTGAAGACGGGCCCGGGGCGCGTCTCGAACTCGTGCGTGCGCGGGTTGTAGACCGAGACGCCGAGCACGTCGGAGGGGAGGAGGTCGCTGGTGAACTGGATGCGGCGGAAGTCCAGCCCCAGGGCGGCGGTGAGTGCGCGGGCCAGGGTGGTCTTCCCCACGCCGGGGATGTCCTCGAAGAGGACGTGGCCGCGGGCCAGGAGGGCGGCGAGGGAGAGGCGCACCGTTTCGCGCTTGCCGCGGAAGACGGTCTCCACCTCCTCGATGAGCTGCTCCAGGAGCCCGAGGTCCGGGGCCTCGGCGGCGGTCTTCGGGAGTGCGTTGAGCATGCGGGAGCTCGGGACGCCGGCAGAATGGAGGGAATGCGCGAAAGCTAAACCGGTGCGCCCGCCCTTGCCAAGTGGGACGGCCGCTTGTGGGCCCCTCCATCCCTCCGCTTCAGCGTCCCGCGGGGGCGAGCGCCGCGCGGTCCTGCACCTCGTCCCAGTGGCGGGCCAGCATGCGGCCGGCGCGGCCGATGATGCTGATCGTGACCCGCGGCTCCAGCGTCACGAACCAGAAGCGGGGGATCAGGCCCAGGAAATGGTCGCTCCCGGCGCTGCTGATCTCGTCCCAGGGGATCAGCAGCGGCTCGCTCCCGGCGCGGAAGAGGCCCCAGAGCGACAGCCCCACGCCCTCGGGCCCGGCGGTGACGTTCAGCACGCCGTTGTAGTTGGTGGGGAGAAAGCCGCGGCTGAACATGCCGGAGCCCCCGCCCACGCGGTCCCACACCGTGCTCGGGGTGCCCGCGTAGCGCCGCGCCAGGGCACGCCACCCGCCCGTCACCGAGATGAGCGCCGTCACCGCCACCCAGATCGCCGCGAAGGCGATCGGGAAGAGCACGAGCAGCGGGAGGATGATCCAGAGCGCGGAGCGGTCTTGCATGGAAAGGGTCCCGGCGGTTGCAGGTGGGACGGAGGGATACGGATGTTCTCAATGATGCGGCCCGCGGCCCGCCCTGTCCACGCTAGCGGAGCGCCTCCTGCAGCAGCGCGGCGGCCCCGGGCGGGTCGGAGTGGCGCACCACCACCTCGGGAGTGCCGTGCCAGGCGGCGCACTCGCGCAGCGCGCGCGCCACGCCCTCGGCCAGGTGGCGCGTGAGGCGCACGCCCGGCTCCAGGTGCAGCACCCGCACCTCGAACACCCCCTCCTGGCGATGGGCCTTGGGATCCAACCTCCCCACCAGGGCGCCGCGGTGCAGGATCGGGAGGGTGAAGTAGCCGTAGCGGCGCTTCGGAGCCGGGGTGTAGCACTCCAGCCGGTAGTCGAAGCCGAACAGCTCCTTGCAGCGCGCCCGGTCCCACACGATGGGGTCGAAGGGGGAGAGGAGGGTGGTGGCGGTGGGCTTCAGCCGGCCCTCGGCGGCATCGCGGGCCAGCTCGCGGTGGTCCGGGTGCACGTAGAGCGGCTCCTCCCACCCTTCCACCCGCACGCGCTCCAGCGCGCCCTCGTCCGCCAGCCGCTCGGGGAGGGGTGCGGCCACGGCCTTCGACATGCGGAAGTAGTCGGCCACCCAGCGGGCGCGCGCCACGCCCAGCGCGCGCACCGCCCGGAGCACCAGCGCGCGGTCCACCTCCGCGCGCGGGGGGAGGTGCCGGTCGTCCCAGGACGGGTGCACGCGCTCGCGCACGTCGTACACGCGCTGGAAGCGCTCGCGCCGCGCGATCATCAGCTCGCCGGCGGTGAAGAGCCCCTCCAGCATCCGCTTCTCCGGCTTCCACTCCCACCAGCCGGAGCCGCCCTCGCGCCGCTCGAAATCCACCGAGCGCACGGCCCCGCTCTGGCGAACGTGCGCCAGCAGCCGCTCCGCCTCCTCGCGGTGCTTCTCCATGAAGGCGGGGCGGTACTTCCACCCCATCCCCGACGGGTCGAGCATGCGGTGGCGGTAGAGCGGGTAGTCCTCGATGGGGAGGAAACAGGCCTCGTGGGCCCAGTATTCGAAGATGGCGCCCTCGGCCAGCAGCTCGTCGAGCCAGCGGGGCTGGTAGGGGCCCAGGCGGCTCCAGAGCACCAGGTACGGGCTGCGGGCGATGACCTGGATGGTGTCGATCTGGAGCGCGCCCATGCGGCGGATGGCGGCCAGCACGTCGGCTTTGCGCGCGCGGGGCCGCCGGGTCCGGTGGAGCCCCTGCGCCGCCAGCATCAGCGCGCGGGCCGCGTCTTTCGTCAGGCGCAGCATGGGAAACGGAAGTCCTGAGTCCTGAGTCCTAAGTCCTAAGTGCACGAAATGACATCGCGCGGTACTTTTCGCACTTCGCACTTCGCACTTCGCACTTCGCACTTCGCACTTCGCACTTCGCACTTCGCACTTCGCACTTCGCACTTCGCACTTCGCACTCCTACAGCTTCCGCAGCCTCACCCGCTCCACGCTGTGGTCCGCGCCCTTCTCCAGGATGAGCGTGGCGCGCTCGCGCGTGGGCTCGATGTTCTCGCGCAGGTTCGCCAGGTTGATGGTCGACCACACCTGCCGCCCAAACGCCTCCGCCTGTTCGTCCGACATCCCCACCGCGTACTCGTGGAAGAACGAGGTCGGGTCGCGGAACGCGGTCTCGCGCAGCCGCTGGAAGCGGCTCAGGTACCACTGCTCCAGGTCCGCCTCGCGCGCGTCGATGTAGATGGAGAAGTCGAAGAAGTCCGAGACGAAGACGCGCGCCCCGGCCCCCGTCTGCAGCACGTTCAGCCCTTCGACGATCATGATGTCCGGCCGGCGCACCATCTGCACCCCGTCCGGCACGATGTCGTAGGTGAGGTGCGAGTACACGGGCGCCGCCACCTCGCCGCGGCCGGACTTGACGTCGGCCACGAAGCGCACCAGCCGCCGCAGGTCGTAGCTCTCGGGGAAGCCCTTGCGGTGCATGATGCCGCGCTCCTCCAGCACCCGGTTGGGGTAGAGGAAGCCGTCCGTGGTCACCAGGTCCACGCGGGGGTGGTCCGGCCAGCGGGCCAGCAGCGCCTGCAGCACGCGCGCGGTGGTGCTCTTCCCCACGGCCACGCTCCCCGCCACCCCCACCACGTACGGCACGCGCGCGGCCGGGCTCCCCAGGAAGGTGTCGGTCACGCGGTAGAGCTGCTGCGCGGCGGCCACGTACAGGTTCAGCAGGCGCGAGAGGGGGAGGTAGATCTGCTCCACCTCGTCCATGGAGATGAACTCGTCGGTGCTGCGCAGCGCCTCGAGGTCCGCCTGCGACAGGGTGAGCGGGGTGGAGCCGCGCAGGCGCGCCCACTCCGCGCGCGTGAGCTCGAGGTAGGGCGAGAAGCCGTCGCCGTCGCGCGCGGGGCCGCGGCGCTGCCTGCGGGGTTCGGTCACCTGTGACGGGGGAAGAGGTTTCCGGGGCCGCTCAAGATAAGCCGGCCTCGCCCCCCGACAACCCCTCGCGCCCCGCTTCCGCATCGCCTATAACTCCCACGCACTTCGCACTTCGCACTTCGCACTTCGCACTTCGCACTTCACACTGGCCCGTCCCGTGATCATCGACTGCCACACCCACCTCAACCGCTACACGCCCGACCTGCCGGCCACGCTGGCGGAGCGCCACGCGCGTCTCAAGGCCGAGATGCGCGCCCACGGCGTCGGCTATGCGCTGGTGCTGTCGTCGTACGACGTCACCGAGGAGCGGCCGAGCACGGAGACGGTGCTGGAGCTGATCGAGGACGATCCCCAGCTCGGGATGGTGGCCGGGCTCAGCACGCAGCGGCTGGGCGCCCGCGACCTGGCGGAGGTGCGCGGCCTGCTGGAGACGGGGCGCATCAAGGCGCTCAAGCTGTACCCGGGCTACGAGGCCTTCTATGTGCACGAGCCGCGGCTCCACCCGGTCTACGAGCTGGCGCGCGCCTTCAACGTCCCGGTGATGATCCACACCGGCGACACCTTCAGCCCCGACGTCTCGGTGAAGTACGCGCACCCACTCTCGGTCGACGAGGCGGCCATCGCCTTCCCCGACGTCACCTTCCTCATCTGCCACCTGGGCAATCCCTGGTTCGCGGACGCCATGGAGGTGATCTACAAGAACGCGAACGTGGTGGGGGATATCTCCGGGCTCACGCTGGGCGCGTTCGAGCCGCGCTTCGAGCGCTTCGCGCTGCACTGGGTGAACCAGGTGATCGCCTTCGTCAACGACCCGCGCAAGCTGCTCTTCGGCACCGACTGGCCGATCTCGGACATCGGGAGCTACCTGCGCTTCGTGGAGCGGCTGGAGCTGACGCCCGAGGAGCGCGAGGGGCTGCTCTGGCGCAACGCCGCCCGGGTCTTTCGCCTGGAGATGGCCGGCGAGGGCGGATGACGAAGAAGGCGTGCGGGACGGAGCCCGAGTTCATCCTTCCGTCTAGCGGGGGCTGAGCTCTTGGTTGGGAGGAGAGGCGAAGAGACGGGCGTCCCACTGGATCACGACCGGCGGCGGAACATGGATGCGGCCGGCGTCCGGATGCGCGGGATTCACCAGCAGGTTGCGGCCGAACGGTTGGGCGGTGACTGCCGGCACCCGCAGTACGACGCTCCGTCCCTCGGCCAGCCAGCGGTCGCCGAACCCGCGGCTGGCGTCGCCGTCGGCGGCGTCCCAACCCGGCAGGTCGTCGGGTTGGACGTCTTCCACCGCGATATCGTCCGGAAGGCGAGCCTCTACGGCGTGATGGGGGCCGGGAAGCTTTATCCGTTGGCCCGCGTGCACGAGGATTTCGAGCAGCGCGCCGGCATACGAATCCGAACAGTACACCACCGGCCGGCCGGGCGAGTTCCAGCGCCCGCCCACCAGGGAGGCGCCCGTGCCATCGAAGGCCGGGTACCGGGCCTTGCAGACGCGGTAGGCGACCAGGCTCACGAGCGGGCTCAGGCGGGAAGGCTGTATTCCAGCTTCCAGAGGAGCTCTTCCACCTGTCGGGCGCCGAGCTCGGTGCGCGCGAGCTCCAGCGGCGCGCGGCCGTCCAGCAGGGGGTGCGCCGCCGTGAGGAAGGCGCGTGCATCGTCCGTGTCTTCCCACACCTGCTCCGCCAGCGCCATCACCCGCGCCAGGCGCTCCACGCGCTCGCTCTCCGCGGGCTTGAGCGCCGCGCGGCGGCGGCCGCGGGTGGCGCGCGGCACGAGCAGGTCCTTCAGCTGCTCGGCCT
>DASUNK010000106.1:0-2417 GCA_036277195.1 Longimicrobiaceae bacterium
GCCGCCGTCCAGCCAGCGCCCACCGCCTCGCCCTCCGCCACCAGCGAGAGGCGCACGCCCTCCGCCGGCTCCACCCGCGCGGCGGGGCCGTAGTGCGCGGCCAGCTCCTCCAGCAGCGCCTTGAGATCCCACACGTCGTAGTCCGGCGCGGCGCCGCTCCAGTGCGGCGGACGGCTGGCGCCGGTGAAGGCGGCGGCCAGGTGCGCCTCCTCGCGGGGGAGGCCGCCGTCGGGCGCGGCATGGAAGACGGTGCCCACCGCGAAGAGGCGCACGTCGCGCACGCCGCGGGCGAAGTTGTGCTCCACCCGCCGCAGCAGGCCGCCGAGCAGCTCCGTGCGGAGGTGACCCTCCTCCTGCGAGAGCGGGTTGAGCAGCGGCACCGAGCCCTCCGCCTCCGCGGCGAAGGGGAGGTGGCGCGATTCCAGGAATCCCCAGCGCAGGAAGGTCTCGCGTACGGCGCGCTCCACCGCCACGGCCGGGTCCGGGGGGACCGCCGTGGGGCGGAAGGGGCGCAGCTCCTCGGGGAAGGCGTCGTAGCCGCGCCGCCGGGCGATCTCCTCCACCACGTCCACCTCGCGCGTCATGTCCGGCCGGAAGCCGGGGATCGACACGCGCAGCGGCGAGGAGTTCCAGTTCCCCCCGAAGCCGATCGGCTCCAGCAGCGCGGCGATCTGCCGCGGCGGCACCTTCACCCCCAGCAGCGCCTCCACCCGCTCGGGACGGAGGGGGATCACCGGGCGCTCGAAGGGGCGCGGGTCCACGTCCACCGCACCCTCGGCGCGCCCGCCCGCCACGGCGACGATCAGCTCCACTACGCGGTGCAGGGCGTCGTGCTGCCCCTCGCGGTCCACCCCGCGCTCGAAGCGGTACGAGGCGTCGGTGGAGAGCCCCAGCCGGCGCGCCGTCTTGCGCACGCTCCCGGCGTCGAAGACGGCGCACTCCACGAAGAGCTCCGTCGTCCCCTCGCCTACCTCCGTGTTCTCCCCGCCCATCACCCCCCCCAGCGCCACGGCGCGCTCGCCGTCGGCGATCACCAGGTCGGCCGGCTCCAGCGCGCGGTCCACCCCGTCCAGGGTGCGCAGCGCCTCGCCGGCGCGGGCGCGGCGGATGCGCACCTCGCGCCCCCGCAGCAGCCGCAGGTCGAAGGCGTGCAGCGGCTGCCCCAGCTCCAGCAGCACGTAGTTGGTGGCGTCGACCACGTTGTTGATCGGCCGCGCACCCACCGCCCGCAGGCGCGACGCCAGCCACTCGGGCGAGGGCCCCACCCGCACGCCGCGGACGAGCGCCCCCAGGTAGCGCGGGCATCCGGCCGGGTCGTCGATGGCCACGCGCACGCCGCCCACCTCGCCCTCGCGCCGGTGCACGGTGTGGATCTTCAGCGTGCCCTTCCGCCTGCCGGGGAAGGGCGGGAGCTCGATGCCGTCCTCGCCGCCGGGGGCGAGCTCGCGGGCCACGCCCAGGTGCGAGAGGAGGTCGCCACGGTTGGGGGTGACGTCCACCACCAGCCGCGCGTCGCCGTCGAGCCCCACCGCGGGGAGGAAGCGCTCGCCCGGGCGCCACTCGCCGGCGAGGGTCATGATCCCCAGGTGGTCGCGCCCCAGCCCCAGCTCGCGGGCGGAGCAGAGCATCCCCTCGGACACCTCGCCGCGCAGCTTGGCCTTGCGGATGGAGACGCCGCCCGGGAGCGAGGAGCCGGCGGGGGCGAACGGGTAGTATCGCCCCGCCTCCACGTTGTCGGCGCCGCACACCACCTGCAGCGGGGCGCCGTCGCCGGCCACCACGGTGCAGAGGCGCAGCCGGTCCGCGTTGGGGTGCTGCCGCACCGCGTCCACGCGGGCGATCACCACGTCGCCGAGGCCGGCGCCGAGGTCGACAATCTCGTCCACGGGGGCGCCGAGGAGGGCCAGCCGGTCGGCCACCTCGCGCGGCGACCCCGCGATCCCCGGGGCCAGGGCCTTCAGCCAGCGATACGAAACGTCCATCAACCGAAAGTGCGAAGTGCGAGGTGCGAAGTGCGAAGTGCGAAGTGCGCTACGCGAACTGTTCGAGGAAGCGCATGTCGCTCTCGTACAGCAGGCGGATGTCCGTCACGCCGTAGCGCAGCATGGCGATGCGCCCGGGGCCCATCCCGAAGGCGTAGCCCGAGTAGCGCTCCGGGTCGTATCCCACCGCCTCGAAGACGGCCGGGTCCACCATCCCCGATCCCATGATCTCCATCCACCCGGTCCCCTTGCAGGCGCTGCAGCCGGAGCCGCCGCAGAGGAGACAGCTCACGTCCACCTCGGCCGAGGGCTCGGTGAAGGGGAAGAAGGAGGGGCGGAAGCGCGTGCGCGTGTCCGAGCCGAAGAAGGCCTTCACGAAGGCGTCCAAGGTGCCCTTGAGCTCGGCGAAGCTCACGTCCTTGTCCACCAGCAGCC
>DASUNK010000107.1:0-3666 GCA_036277195.1 Longimicrobiaceae bacterium
GTCCGACTCCGCGGGCGGACCCGCGCGTCCCTATTCGGCGTGGCGCACCCTCCTCCCCACCACCTGGGCTCCGCTCTCGGTGGACGGCGGCGAGCTGGGGCCGGGGCTGGGCGTGGCCGTGGGCGGCCAGGACGTGGTGGAGCGGAACACCTGGGGCGCGCTGGTGCAGGTCTACACCGAGACGGGGCGCGCCGACGCCGCGCTGGGGTGGATCTGGCGCGGGCTGGGGACGCCGCAGCTGGGCTTCTCGGCGGTGCAGGACTGGGACGTGCTCGCCAGGAGCTTCCTCGGTCCCGACGACGAGGTGATCAACACCGCCCTGCTGGAGCGCGAGCGCGCCGCCTCGGCGGTGGCCACCTTCCCGCGGCCGCGCTTCCGCTCCTTCTCCTGGCTGAGCGCCGGGGTGAGCGTGCGCGACCGGAGCCGCGAGCTGGCCGAGCCGGACTCGGCGCCGGGGCTGGCGCTGCTGGACCCGCCGCTGGACGCGGGCGCCGCGCTGACGGCGGGCATCTCCACCGCCCGGGCGTACGAGTACTCCATCAGCGCCGAGGACGGCGTCCTGGCCGCGGTGGGGGTCGAGGGGCGGCGCTGGCTGAGCACCCCCGAGGGGTTCGCGGGGGCGCGGGGGTACTTCCGCGTCGCCGGGCGGGGGCAGGGCTACCGCGGGCTGCGGCTGGGAGGCTTCGCGCGGCACGCGGTGGCGGCGCGGGTGCTGGGCGGGGCCGACTTCGGCTCGCTGAGCCCCGGCTATTCGGTGGGAGGGTACGGGGGATTCGCGGCCGGGTACCCGCTCTCCACCAGCGCCGGGCTCGGCTCGGAGCTGGACCTGCCGGTGCGCGGCTACGATTCCGGCTCCCAGTTCGGCGACCGCGGCGTCGCGGCCACGGCCGAGTACCGCTTCCCCCTGACGATGGTGGAGCGCGGGCTGGGGATCCACCCCCTCTGGCTCGACCGGCTGTGGGGCGCCTTCTTCGCGGACGTGGGCACGGCCTGGTGCGTGGAGGCGTGCGAGCCCGCGCTCGGCTTCAACGACGAGCCGGACCCGCTCCGTTCGGTGGGCGCGGAGCTGGGGATCGACCTCTCCGTCGGCTACTTCGCCCCGATCGCGGTGCGCGCCGGGGTGGCCTATCCCCTGGACGAGGTGCCGCTGGCCGGCGGCGGCGCCGTCCGCCGCGAGGTGCGGGGGTACCTCCTGGCCGGGCGCTCGTTCTAGCCGGGCATGGATCGTGAAGTCTCCCCTCCGGGCGCGCGGGCAGGTCCCGCGCGCGCAAACCCTTGAGGGAGAGGGAGATCATGGCCGGCAAGCGACCCGACCAGTACGCCATCGACCCGCGCGAGGCAGGCTCCACCGACTACAAGACCCTGCCGCAGACCGGGCACGGCGGCTCCACCCTGGACGACACCGTCGAGCTGGACAAGCAGCGCCTGGCCCGCTCCGAGCAGGAGGCCGAGCAGCTCCCCTACCAGCGCGGCAAGCCGGCGCCCTCGGTGCACGCCAACGCCGGCCTCTCGCGTGACGGCGGCGAGGACGAGGCGGAGGGCGACGAGGAGGCGCGGGAGCGCGAGGCGCGCGGCAACACCCGCGCGGGAAAGGACGAGATCGGCGCATGAGCAGCGAACAGGGCTCGCAGCCCGGGCCGCGCAAGGAGTACGGCGACGCGGCGTCGTCGCAGCGCCACCCGCCGCACGTGGACGAAGGGTCGACCTCGGACACGCCGGTGCTCCCGGCCAACGCCCACGGCGCCGACCGGCAGCCGAACGAGCAGCACCAGGACCGGGAGATCGACCCGGAGAGCATGTACGACCGGCGCCCGGGCGAGGACAAGGACCGCGGCAAGCGCGAGATGCCGTAGACCGTTTGCTCCGCCGCGGGGTATCAGGCCTCGTGACGGAGGAAGCAACCGGATGACCTCTTTCACGCGGCCCTGCGCACCGGCGGGGCCGCGCGCCGTTCCGCTCCGGATGTTTTCCGCCGGCGCCCGGGGACCGATCCGTGGCATGTGAGCGAACTTTTCCCGGAATTTCCGCCGCCGCGGAATGCGCGAATCCGTGACCGGGCCGTGACGCCGGTACGTCGTTTGCAAGGGGTTTTTGGATGCTTGACCCCAACCTGTGGGGCGCCTACATTGCTGCTCCCCTACATATAGTGTCCCCCGGCCGAAGCCCCCGACCCGGTTTTCCACAGGCCTAAGCGCCGTCGTCGTTGCGTCTTGCTCACGTTTTCCACAGTCGAGGAGAGCGCCGTATGAACCCTCCCGCCGCCCCGTCCCCCGCCGCCACGGAACCGCAGGCTCCGGCCGACCTTCCCCGCGCCGAGCTGTCGGAGAACGCCCGCATCGTGCTGGCGAAGCGGTACCTGAAGAAGGACGAGGCCGGCCGGCCCACCGAGGAGCCGGAGGAGATGTTCTGGCGGGTGGCCTACACCATCGCCCAGGTGGACCGCGACCGCTACGGCGCCTCCGAGGACGAGGTGCAGGCGCTGGCGCGCGACTTCTATCTCCTCATGACGCGGCGGCGCTTCGAGCCCAACTCGCCCACGCTCATGAACGCCGGGCGCCCCCTGGGGCAGCTCTCCGCCTGCTTCGTGCTCCCGGTGGAGGACGAGCTCTCCAACGGGCGCTCGGGGATCTACGACACCCTGCGCGCCATGGCGCTGGTGCACCAGAGCGGCGGGGGGACGGGCTTCGGCTTCAGCCGCCTGCGCCCCGCCGGCGACCACGTGCGCAGCACCACCGGCGTGGCCAGCGGGCCGGTGAGCTTCATGTCGCTCTACGACGCCTCCACCGAGGTGGTCAAGCAGGGCGGCACGCGCCGCGGCGCCAACATGGGGATCCTGCGCGTCGACCATCCCGACATCCTGGGCTTCATCGACTGCAAGCAGGACCTCACCCGCATCACCAACTTCAACATCTCCGTCGCCATCACCGACGCCTTCATGAACGCGGTGGAGCGGGGCGAGGAGTACGACCTGCTGAACCCCCGCGACGGCGAGCCGGCGGGGCGCCTCGACGCGCGCGAAGTCTTCGACCGCATCGTGCGGAACGCGTGGCGCACCGGCGAGCCGGGGGTGTTCTTCGTGGACCGGGCCAACTTCTACAACCCCGTCCCCCACCTGGGCGCGTACGAGGCCACCAACCCGTGCGGCGAGCAGCCCCTCCTCCCCTACGACGTGTGCAACCTGGGCTCGGTGAACGTCGGCGCCTTCTACCGCGGCGACGTCCCCGCCGACGCGCCCTGGTACGAGAAGATCGACTGGAAGGAGTACCGCCGGGTGGTGCGCCTCTCCACCCACTTCCTCGACAACGTCATCGACGCCAACCAGTACCCGCTCCCCGAGATCGACGACCTGGCGCACCGCATCCGCCGCATCGGGCTGGGGGTGATGGGGTTCGCGGACCTGCTGGTGCGGCTGGGCGTCCCCTACAACAGCGACGAGGGGGTGGAGATCGGCCGGCGGGTGATGGAGTTCCTCGACGAGGAGGCCAAGAAGCAGTCCGAGGTGCTGGCCGAGAAGCGCGGCACCTTCCCCGAGTGGGAGCGGAGCATCTGGGGGCCGGATGCGACGTGCGCGCGCGACACCGACGGCAACCGGATCCGACCACTGCGCCGCCTCCGGAACTGCAACGTCACCACGGTCGCACCGACCGGAACCATTTCGATCATCGC
>DASUNK010000108.1:0-2991 GCA_036277195.1 Longimicrobiaceae bacterium
GGGGGCGGAGACGCGGGCGGGGGCGGTGACGGCGGCGGAGCGGCGGCGGGGACGCCGGTGCGCGGCGGCACGGCCACCGTGGGGGTGCTGGGCGACTTCCAGTCGTTCAACCCCGTCACCAACACGCACACCACCTCCAACGACGTCATCAACTACATGCTCTTCACGCCCATCGTGCAGTACGACGAGCGGCTGGGCGTGCGGCCGTACCTGGCCGAGTCGTGGGAGCTCTCGGACAGCAGCGTCACCTTCCGGCTGCGGGACGACGTGAAGTGGCACGACGGCCGCCCCGTCACCGCCGAGGACGTGAAGTTCACCTTCGACCTGGCCAAGAACCCCGAGACCGCCTCGCTCATCGGCTCGGCGTTCGTCTCGCTGGTGGAGTCCGCCACCGTGGTGGACCCGCGCACCGTGCGCTTCGACTTCTCCGCCCCCCACACCCAGGCGCTCGAGGACTTCTGGTGGGCGCCGCTGCCCAAGCACCTGCTGGAGGGCGTGCCGCCGGCGCAGATGGCGCAGGCCCCCTTCAACGCGCAGCCGGTGGGGAGCGGGCCCTTCCGCTTCGTGGAGTGGCGCCGCGGGCAGAGCCTGACGCTGCAGGCCAGCGACTCCTTCCCCCAGGCGCTCGGCGGCCGGCCCCAGCTGGACCGGGTGGTGTTTCGCGTCATCCCCGAGGCCACCACCCTGGTGACCGAGCTGCTCAACGGCTCGGCCGACGTCATCGGCTACACCCTCCTCCCCGACCAGGCGCTGCAGATCCAGAACCAGCAGGGGGTGCGGCTGGAGCACTTCCCGGGGAAGGAGTTCACCTACATCGGCTGGAACAACGCGCGCGAGCCCTTCACCGACGCGCGGGTGCGGCGGGCGCTGGCCATGTCCATCAACCGCCCGCAGATGATCGAGGGGCTAGTGCAGGGCTTCGGCAAGCCGGCGCAGGGGATGATCCCCGACTGGAGCCCGCTGAACCCCGGGGTGCAGGGGCTCCCCTTCGACGTGAACGGGGCGCGGCAGCTGCTGGCCCAGGCCGGCTGGCGCGACTCGGACGGCGACGGGATCGTGGAGAAGAACGGGCGCCCGCTGCGCTTCACGCTGATGACCAACAGCGAGAACCGCATGCGGCACGACATCGCCCAGTACCTGCAGCAGCAGTTCCGCTCGGTGGGCGCCGACGCGCAGGTGCGCACCATCGAGTTCCAGACCATGCTCCAGCAGCACAAGGCGCGCGACTACGACGCCGTGGTCTCGGGATGGGGGCTCGACAACTTCAAGGTGGACCCCACCCCGCTCTTCGCCTGCGCCGAGGCGCGCAAGCCGGGCTCGGCCAACCGCGCCGGCTACTGCAACCCGCAGGCGGACGCGCTGATCACCCGCGGGCTCTCCGCCACCGACCCGGCGCAGGCCAAGGCGATCTGGACCCAGTTCGGCCAGATCCTGGTGCAGGACCAGCCGATCACCTTCCTCTTCTGGCTGGAGGACATGGCCGGGGTGGGGCCGCGCCTGCAGGGGGTGGAGATGGACGCGCGCGGCAAGCTGGTGAGCGTGGCCCGCTGGTGGATTCCGGAGAACCGGCGCCGCTAGGCGCCGGAACTCGCGCCGCGCCCGGCAAGTACACCGTTCGGCCCCGCGGGGACGCGGGGCTCGTTCGTGTGACACTGCAGGCAACCGGAACCAGGCTCCCATGAAGACCAAGCTTTTGCGCGCCCCCGCCGCCCTCCTCGCCCTGGCCCTCCTGGCCGCCTGCGGCGGCGGCGACGACGGCCGCCGCGGCCGCGCCGCGGCCGGCGGGGCGGACGCGCTCGACGACGTCCCCGAGCCGCAGCGCTACGGCGGCACCGCCGTGGTCGGCGTCATCGGCGACATCCCCGACATCAACCCGCTGACCTCCACCGACCACAACGCCAACCAGCTGCAGCAGTACGTGCTCTTCATGCCGCTCATCGGCTACGACGAGCGGCTGGAGCCGGCGCCCTGGCTGGCGCGCTCGTGGGAGGTGAACGGCGACACCACCGAGCTCACCTTCCACCTGCGCAACGACGTGCTCTGGCACGACGGGCGCAAGACCACCGCGTACGACGTCAAGTTCAGCTACGACCGCGCCCGCGACCCGCAGACCGCCTTCCCCAACACCGCGTTCTGGACCCACTACGGCGACGCCGAGGCGGTGGACTCCTTCACCTTCCGGGTGAAGATGGTGCCCCACTCTGACTACATGGACCCGTGGCGCTCCTTCTCGCCGGTGCCGATGCACCTGCTGCGCGACGTGCCGCCCGCCGAGCTGAAGAACCACCCCTTCAGCACCCGGCAGCCGGTGGGGAACGGGCCCTTCCGCTTCGTCTCGCGCGAGCAGGGGCAGCGCTGGGTCTTCGAGGCCAACCCCGACTTCCCGCGCGAGCTGGGCGGGCGGCCGTACCTGGACCGCATCGTCTACCGCTACATCCCCGACCCCACCGTGCTCCTCACCGAGCTGCTCACCGGGAACCTCGACTACTACATCGCCCCCTCCCCCGAGCAGGTGGAGGAGATCGAGGGCTCGCCCAACACGCGCCTCCTCTCCTTCCCCGACCGGGCGTTCGTCATCGTGGGGTGGAACGAGCGGCTCCCCATGTTCAAGGACGTGCGGGTGCGGCGGGCGCTTACCATGGCCATCGACCGGCGCGCCATCATCGACGGGGTGCGCCGCGGCTACGGCGAGCTGGCCAACTCCACCGTCCCCCCCTTCTTCTGGCAGCACGACTCCACCGCCGGCGCCGACCTGCGCTACGACCCCGAGGCCGCCCGGCGGCTGCTGGCCGAGGCGGGGTGGACCGACCGCAACGGCGACGGGACGCTGGAGAACGCGCAGGGGCAGCCCTTCCGCTTCACCCTGGTGACCAACGTGGGGAACCGCGAGCGGCAGGACATCACCGAGGTGATCCAGGCGCAGCTGCGGCAGGTGGGGATCGACGTCCGCCCGCAGGTGCTGGAGTGGGGGACGCTCCTCGACAAGATCAA
>DASUNK010000109.1:0-4058 GCA_036277195.1 Longimicrobiaceae bacterium
CCGCGGCGGCTCTCGCGGATGGCGACGTGGTTCCTGGGGCTGCTGGCGCTCTGCGTGGTGCTGGTGCTCGTCCAGTTCGCCGCGCGGGACCGGGGCGGGCCGGCCGCTCCACAGGGCCCGCCGCGGGTGGTGTGGCGCGGCACGGCGGCCATGCAGCAGGTGGCGCGGGACGAGGCTGAGCGCGCCGGGAGGGTGCTCGGGGAGGGCGATACGGGATGGATCGTGGTGCTCGCCTCCTTCCCGGCGGCGCGCCACGGCGAGGCGGCCGCCGCACGCGACCGGCTCCAGTCGCGCGGCTACCGCGCGGGGCTGGGGAACAGCCTGGTCTACCCCGAGCTGCGCGACGGCTTCGTGGCGCTGCTGGCGGGCCCCTACCGCGAGCGCGGCGAGGCCGAGGGCCTCCTCCCCGAGCTGCGCGAGCAGGTGGCCGCCGACGCCTTCCTCAAGCGCGTCACCTTCCGCGCTCCATGACCTCTCCGCGCGACCCGTGGTGGGAGCGGTACTTCGACGAGACCTTCATCGACCTCTACCGCGACTTCCTGACGCCCGAGCGCACCGCGCGCGAGGTGGCGGGGCTGCGCGAGATGCTGATGCTGCAGCCCGGCGCCGAGGTGCTGGACGTGGCCTGCGGCTGGGGCCGCCACGCCGTGGCCCTGGCGCAGGCCGGCTTCCGGGTAACGGGGCTCGACCTCTCCGAGACGCTGCTGGAAGCGGCGCGGCGGCGTGCGGAGAAGGAAGGTGTGGAGGTGGACTTCGTCCACGGCGACATGCGCGCGCTGCCGTGGACGGAGCGCTTCGACGTGGTGCTCTCGCTCTTCTCCTCGCTGGGCTACTTCGGGTCGGACGAGGAGGACCTGCGCGTACTGCGCGGCGCGTGCGCGGCGCTGAAGCCGGGCGGCTTCTTCCTGCTGGAGACCATGCACCGCGACCACGTCGCCGGGCGCTACGCGGACCGCGACTGGTGGGAGACCGGGGACGGCACGCTGGTCTGGGTGGAGCGGGAGTTCGACGCCGTGGAGGGGGTGAGCCGCGAGTGGACGCGCTGGCGGCGCGGCGGCCGCACCGGCGAGAAGTACCACGAGATCCGCATCCGCACCGCCACCGAGTGGGACGTCCTGCTGCGCCAGGCCGGCCTCACCCCCGTGGAGTGGCACGGCGACTGGGAGCTGGCCCCCTTCGTCCAGGGCTCCGAGGACCTGATCGTGGTGGCGCTCCGACGGCCCTGAGGGAGTCGGGGGGTGAGGGTGGCCCCCCGGCACCCCGCTTGCTAAGTTGCGTCGGTTATCCGCCAACTCCCACCATCGCTTTGCGAAGTCATGTCTGAACGGAAGATCCGGGTGCTCGTCGCCAAGCCCGGGCTCGACGGCCACGACCGCGGCGCCAAGGTCATCGCCGCCGCCCTGCGCGACGCCGGGATGGAGGTCATCTACACCGGTCTCCACCAGACCCCCGAGATGGTGGTCAGCGCCGCCATCCAGGAAGACGCGGACGTGGTGGCCCTCTCCATCCTCTCCGGCGCCCACATGACGCTCTTCCCCCGTGTCCGTGAGCTGCTGGAGCAGGAGGGCGTCGACCACGTGCTGCTCACCGGCGGCGGCATCATCCCCGAGGAGGACATGAAGGCGCTGGAGGGGATGGGAATCGGCCGGCTCTTCGGCCCCGGCACCCCCACCACCGCCGCCGTGGAGTACATCCGCTCCTGGTTCGCGGAGCACGGCCGCGACCGCGAGGCCGTGGCCTCGTGAGCCGCGCCGCCGCCGCCCCGGCGAAGCCCGAGTCTCGCGCGCGCGTCCTCACCCGCGAGCTGCACGAGCTGGAGGCCCGCCTCCGCCAGGGCGGCGGGCGCAAGCGCATCGAGAAGCAGCACGCCGACGGCAAGCTCACCGCCCGCGAGCGCATCGGCCTGCTGCTGGACCCGCGCACCCGCTTCCAGGAGGTCGGTCTCCTGGTCGCCCACGACCGCTACGACGGGCAGGCCCCCGCCGCCGGCGTGGTGACGGGCTTCGGCACCGTGGCCGGGCGCGAGGTGGTGGTGGTGGCCAACGACGCCACCGTAAAGGCGGGCTCCTGGTGGCCCGAGACCATCACCAAGATCCTGCGGGCGCAGGAGATCGCCATGCGCTGCCGCGTCCCCATCCTCTACCTGGTGGACTCGGCCGGCGTGAACCTCCCGTACCAGGGCGGCGTCTTCCCGGGGCAGTACGGCGCGGCGCGCATCTTCTACTACAACTCCATCATGCGGCACTACCTCAAGGTGCCGCAGATCGCCGCCGTCATGGGGCCGTGCATCGCCGGCGGGGCGTACCTCCCGGCGCTCTCCGACGTCATCCTCATGGTGGAGGGGACGTCGTTCATGGGGCTCGGCGGGCCCAACCTGGTGAAGGGCGCCACCGGGCAGACCACCGACTCCGAGACGCTGGGCGGCGCGTACACGCACAACGCCATCTCCGGCGTGGCGCACTACCGCGTGCCGGACGACCGCGCCTGCATCGCCCGCATCCGCGAACTGGTGAAGCAGCTCCCCCACCGCGAGCCCACGGTGCCGCTGGCCGAGCCCGCGCCCCCCGCGCGTCCCGAGGCGGCGCTGTACGACCTGGTCCCCGCCGACCACCGCGCGCCGTACGACATGCGCGAGGTGCTGCGCTGCCTGCTGGACCGCGGCGAGCTGGACGAGTTCCAGGCCGACTACGCCCCGGAGATGATCTGCGGGCACGCGCGCATCTGCGGCGTCCCGGTGGGCGTCATCGCCAACGCGCGCGGGATGCTGAAGGACCCGCACGGCGGCCCGCCCAAGTTCGGCGGCATCGTCTACGCCGACAGCGCCGAGAAGGTGGCCTTCTTCCTGGAGACGCTCTCGCGCCACGGCACGCCGATCCTCTTCGTGCAGGACGTCTCGGGGTTCATGGTGGGGAACGAGGCCGAGCACTCGGGGATCATCCGCGCCGGCGCCCGCTTCGTCGAGGCGATGGCCACGGCCACCAGCCCGAAGCTCGTGCTCACGATCAACCACGCCTCGGGGGCGGGGTACTACGCCATGGCCGGGCAGGGCTTCGACCCGGACTTCATCTTCACCTGGCCCACGGGGCGGATGGGGGTGATGGAGGGCGACTCGGCGGTGATGGCGCTCTTCGGGGCGCAGCTGGAGGCGCTGAAGAAGGAGGGGAAGGAGCCCGACGCGGCGCTGCAGGCGAAGATGGACGCCGTGCGGGCGGACTACGAGCACCAGCTGGACGCGCGCCACGCCGCGGCGCGCGGGTTCGTGGACGCGGTGGTGGCGCCGGACGAGACGCGCGCCGCGCTGTCGCTGGCGCTGCGCACGGCGCTCAACCACCCGGGCCCGCACCTGGGCGCGTACGTGCTGCCACCGAACGTGTAGGCGAAAGGAGAGGACGCATGTCCGTGCAGTTCGCGACGCACCACCGATTCACGGTGGAGGCGTTCCAGCGGATGGGAGAGACGGGGATCTTCTCGCCGGACGACCGTGTCGAGCTCATTGACGGAGAGATCATCGAGATCACACCCGTCGGCAGCCGCCATGTGGCCTGCGTGGTCGCACTTACCCGATACTTCGTTCAGCTGCTGGGCCAGGAGGCCTCCGTATCGGTTCAGAGCCCGATCCAGACCACGCACGCCCAGCCGGTTCCCGACGTGGCGATCCTGAGGCCACGCGCCGACGGTTACCGCGATGCGCTTCCCGCTCCGTCCGACGTGCTCCTCCTGATCGAGGTGGCGGACTCGAGCGTGCTGTTCGATCGCAACGTGAAGAGCCGCCTCTACGCGCGTGAGGAGATTCCGGAATACTGGGTGATCGACCTCACGCAGAACACGGTGGTCGTCTGCCGGTCGCCGCGGGGGGGCGAGTACGCGGAGGTGCAGGAGCACGGACGGGACCGCTCGTTCACCTCGCCCGCGCTGGGCGGGCGAGAGGTGCGAGTGGAGGACCTGCTGGGCCCGTGACGCAGGAGAACTGACATGGCTGCCGTGGATTACACGGGGATCATCACCATCGAGCCGGGCAAGCGCAGCGGGAAGCCGTGCATCCGTGGGCTGCGGATCAC
>DASUNK010000110.1:0-8763 GCA_036277195.1 Longimicrobiaceae bacterium
CGTCATGGCGGCGCCCACCCACACGAACTTGCGGCTGTCCTTCACCGTGCTCACCACGCGCGTGGCGGCGTCGGGGAAGAGGAGGTAGGCGACGCTCTTCGCCAGCATCGCCCATCCCGCGAGGGTGATGAAGACGGACGGGTCCCACGCCCAGCGGTTGTGGCCGATCACCAGCAGCAGCGAGGCGGGGAGGGTGAAGGTGCCGATGAGGAGCCCGGCGAAGCGGCCATCCGCCACCCGTCCAAGAACGCCGACCACTCGCGCGGCCGCACCAGGTGCGACACCCCGACCACCAGCAGCCCCACGGAGTACGCCTTGGCCAGAAGTTCCGCGATCATTTTCCCGACATCCCAGGAGAGAGGAAGACTTCAACAGCTACTAAATCATATTTTAAGCTTATTTAAATTACTGTCAAGCTTATGAAATCGTTACAGCCGAAAGCTTGGCATCGCGGGTGCGTGGTGATTATACATGCAACGGGACGGTAACGGAGATCCGTCCGTGCCGTTACAGAGGCGTTTCGCGGCCACCCGAGCCCGTGGTGCCCCATGTCTCCCCTCCGCCTCCTCCGCCGGGCCGCCCCCCTGGCCGCCCTCTTCGGGACCACCGCCTGCGCGAGCGTGCTGGGCCGGCACCCCGCGAGCCGGGAGAGCCTCCTGAGCGACGCGCCCGCGCCGCGCGAGCGCGCCTGCCACGTGGCGGACCTGCCCGTGGCGCTCCCCGAGGCCGGGGCGCTCATCAACGCCCCCGTCTTCAGCGCCGCCGCCGCCTACCTGTGGCGTGAAGCGGGCCGGCCCCCCGGCCACATCCTCTTCTCGCTGCGGTACGACCCTAAAGGCGTCAACGTGCACCGCGGCGTCATCGAGCACTCCATCCCGGCGGCGCTGGCGGACACGCTGCAGAAGCTGGTGTTCGTCCTGCGCCACGAGCTCCCCGCCAGCGGGAGCGAGTGGGGCGTGCGGCTGCGCGTGGACCTGGCCGACGAGCCGCTGCTGCGCGTGGGCCGCCGCGAGGTGTGCAACGCCGCCCCGCGCGACCGGCAGCTGCGCTCCTCCGCCACCAGCTGGGTGGACGTGCGCAACGAATACATCCCCGACTTCGCGCTGGTGATGGTGCGCGTGCGGCTCGACGCCTACGGACAGGTGACCGACGCGCGGGTGGAGCGCAGCCAGGTGCGCGGCAACTGGGAGCACCGCCTGCTGGCCTACGTGCGCACGCTGGACTTCGACCCCGCCATGGAGGACGGCGTCCCCGTCCCCAGCGAGACCCAGCTGCGGCTGCGCGTCCCGCGGAACTGAGGAGGCCGCCCGCCGGGCGGCCCCTCTTTCCTTTTCGCCCCCCGGACCCTATCGTGGGACGGCCTCCGCGCCCCTTCCCCAGCGCCGACCCCGATGAAGCTCGTCCCCGCGCTCGCCCTCTGCCTGCTGCCCGCCGCGTGCGTGCCGGCCGTGCGCCGGGGCCCGCCCACGGCCGCCGGCTACCCCGAGGCCGTCTCGCTGCTGGGGCAGCCGCTCTACGCCCCCGAGCCGCCCACCGAGACGCGGACGCGGCTGGAGGCCCAGCTGGCCCAGGCCCGCGCCGAGTACGAGCGCTACCCCAACGACGCCGACGCCCTCATCTGGTACGGGCGCCGCACCGCCTACCTGGGGCGCTACCGCGAGGCCATCACCATCTTCAGCGAGGGGATCAAGCGCCACCCGCGCGACCCGCGCATGTACCGGCACCGCGGGCACCGCTTCATCACCACCCGCCGCTTCGCCCGCGCCGCGGCAGACCTAGAGCGCGCCGCCCGCCTCATCCGCGGCACCCGCGACGAGGTGGAGCCCGACGGCATGCCCAACGCGGCCGGCGTCCCCACCAGCACCCTGCACGGCAACATCTGGTACCACCTGGGGCTCGCCTACTACCTGCGTGGCGACTACCGCCGGGCGCTGAACGCCTTCCGCGAGGCGATGGAGGTGGCGCGGAACGACGACTCGCGGGTGGCCACCAGCGACTGGCTGTACATGACGCTGCGCCGCCTGGGGCGCCACGAGGAGGCGCGCCGGGTGCTGGAGCCGATCCGGCGCGAGATGACCGTGCTGGAGAACCACGCCTACCACCGGCGGCTGCTGATGTACAAGGGCGAGCTGCCGCCGGACTCGCTGCTGGACCCCTCGGGGAAGGACGCGGTGGAGATCGCCACCCAGGGGTACGGGGTGGGGAACTGGTACTACTACAACGGCGAGGTCGCGCGGGCGGAGCAGATCTTCCGCCAGGTGGTCTCGGCCGAGAACTGGGCCCCCTTCGGCTACATCGCCGCCGAGGCGGACCTGCGCCGCATGCGCCGCGAGGGCCGCCCCCGCCAGGCCAGCCGCGAATAGCACTTCGCACTTCGCACTGCCGTACTCCCCCCCGCGCCCTGCCACCCGCCAGGGCGCCGTTCTTGCTGCCCTGCCGAAGCCTCCCGCACCCGAAGTCCGATATCCCGACCGCGCCCGCCCCGGGCGGAGGAGGCTCCATGCCGCACGACCAGACCGAGGCCCAGCTGGTGGCCGAGCTGAACGACCTGATCCGCCTCGACCACGACGCGGTGGGCGCGTACACCCTGGCCATCGCGAAGCTGGAGAACGAGGAGTACCGGGCCTCGCTCCGGGAATTCCGCGGCGACCACGAGCGCCACATCCAGGAGCTGTCGGCGCTGGTGCGCGCCCGCGGCTCCGAGCCGGCCGGCGCGCCGCACCCGCCCCCGCCGGGGTTCTTCAAGCCCGCCATCCAGGCGCTCGGCGCCCTGGGGGGCGACCGGGCGGTGCTGCTTGCGTTCAAGAGCAACGAAGGCCAGGTTCGAGACAAGTACCGCCGACACGCCGACCGACCGCACCCGGGGGACGTGGAGCCCGTGCTCCGCCGCGCCGCCCTGGACGAGGAGCGCCACTACGCCTGGGTGGAGCAGGTGCTCGAGGCGCTGGGCGCCGGCCCGGGCACCGTGCTCGGGACGCTGGAGAAGGGGCTGGAGGCGGTGCACGGGCGCATCTCCGACGTGGAGGAGGCGCTCCTGCGCAAGGTGGCCGAGCGGAAGGAGGAGGCGCGCCGCGGCGGCGCCGCGTGACCCCGCCGGCCGAGAACCCGGGCTGACCCGATGGGCCGAACCATCCTGCTGGCCGAGGACCACGAGGACAACCGCATCGCGCTGCTGACCGTGCTGGAGCGGAGCGGCTACGAGGTGCTGGGCGCCCGCAACGGCCGCGAGGCGGTGGAGCTGGCGCGCGCGCACCAGCCGGACCTGGTGGTGATGGACCTGGCCATGCCGGAGATGGACGGGCGCGAGGCCATGCGCGTGCTCAAGTCCGACGCAAGCACGGCCGGCATCCCCGTGGTGCTGCTCACCGCCATGGCCCTCTCGGTGGACCGCGAGAAGATGATCGCCGAGGGCTTCGACGGCTTCCTGGTGAAGCCCTGCCTCCCCCCCGTCTTCCTGGCCGAGGTGCGGCGCTTCGTGGGCCCCGCCTGACCGGCTGAAACCTCCCGCCCGGCCGCCCCGTACGGGCCGGGGTCGCGCGCCCCCCCTCCCTCCCGGAGCGCGCCCCCACCCTTCCATCCCAACGGAGTACCGGGCATGCCTTCCCTGCTGAAGGACCTCCGCTACGGGGCCCGCAAGTTTTCCCGCAACCCCGGGTTCACGGCGGTCTCCGTGCTCACCATGGCGCTGGGGATCGGCCTCACCACCATGATGTTCAGCATCGTCAACGGCGCCATCCTCAAGGGCCTCCCCTTCGCAGAGTCCGGCCGGCTGATGCACCTGGAGCGGAACAACCTCTCCCAGGACATCACCAGCATGGAGGTGACCCTCCACGACTTCCCCGAGTGGCGGCAGCAGCAGCGCTCGTTCGAGGACATCGCCGGCTTCTACACCGGCACCGTCAACGTCAGCGGCACCGAGCGCGCCGAGCGCTACGACGGCGCCTTCATCACCGCCAACGCCTTCCGCATCCTGCGGGTGCAGCCGCTGCTGGGCCGCACCTTCCGCGAGGGCGAGGACCAGCCCGGCGCGGCGCCCACCATCCTCCTGGGCTACCGCGTGTGGCAGGACCGCTACAGCGGCGACCGCGGCATCATCGGCAAGACGGTGCGCGCCAACGGCGAGGAGGCCGAGGTCATCGGGGTGATGCCCGAGGGCTTCGAGTTCCCGATCTCGCAGGACCTGTGGGTGCCGCTCCGCGAGGAGCTCCCCGAGCGCCGGGGCGAGGGGGTGACGCTGGAGGTCTTCGGGCGGCTGCGCGACGGCGTGTCGCTCGACCAGGCGCAGGTGCAGATGGGCTCCATCGCGCGGCGGCTGGCCGCCGAGTACCCGGAGAGCAACGAGGGCGTGGGCGCGGTGGTGAAGCCGTACACGGAGGAGTACATCGACGAGGAGCCGCGCCTGCTCCTCTTCACCATGCTCGGCGCCGTCTTCGGGGTGCTGCTCATCGCCTGCGCCAACGTGGCCAACCTGCTGCTGGGGCAGGCGGCGGTGCGCAGCAAGGAGGTGGGGATCCGCACCGCGCTGGGGGCCAGCCGCGGGCGCATCGTCATGCAGTTCCTCACCGAGCCGCTGGTGCTGGCGGCGCTGGGCGCCACCTTCGGGCTGGGGCTGGCGTGGGCCGGCATCCGCTCCTTCAACGCGGCCATCGAGAGCACGCAGCCGCCCTTCTGGATCGACATCGGGCTCGACCCGCCGGTGCTCGCCTTCACCGTGGGGATCACCCTGCTGGCCACCCTCCTCTCCGGGCTCCTCCCCGCGCTGCGCGCCTCGGGCGGCAACGTGACCGAGGTGCTCAAGGACGAGTCGCGCGGCTCCTCCAGCTTCCGCGGGGGACGGCTGAGCGCGGTGCTGGTGGTGGTGGAGATCGCCCTCTCGGTGGGGCTGCTGGCCGCGGCCGGGCTGATGATCAAGAGCGTCACCAACCTGCGCAACGTGGACATGGGCTTCCGCCCCGAGCAGGTGTTCACCGCCCGGGTGGGGCTCCCGGAGAGCGAGTACCCGGACTCGGCGGCGCAGGTGCGCTTCTTCGACCAGCTGCAGGGCCGCCTCGCCGCCAGCCCGGACCTGGCCGCGGTGGCGCTCTCCAGCGCGCTCCCGGGGATAGGCTCGGGGGGCGACCGGGTGGCCATCGAGGGGAAGGCGTACGCCGACGAGCGGGCGTATCCCGACGCGCACACCATCGTCGCCGGGCCGGGGAGCTTCGACGCCTTCGGGGTGAAGCTCCGGCAGGGGCGCGACTTCGGCGCGCAGGACCGCGAGGGGTCGCTCCCGGTGACCATCGTCAACGAGAGCTTCGCGCGCACCCACTTCGGGCAGGAGAGCCCGCTGGGGCGGCGCATCCGCCTGGGCGGGCCGGAGACGGAGCAGCCCTGGCTCACCATCGTGGGCGTGGCGCCGGACATGTTCGCCGACGGGCTGGAGAACGAGGAGCCCGAGGCGGTCTACCTCCCGTACACGCAGTCGCCGCAGCGCTTCATGAGTGTGGTGGCCCGCCCGCGCGCGGGCGAGCCGGGCGGGCTCACCGCCCCGGTGCGCGACCTGGTGGCCGGGCTGGACCCCGACCTGCCGATCTACTTCGTGGACACGCTGGCCGGGCGGCTGTCGCAGGCCACGTGGTTCTACAAGGTGTTCGGGACGATCTTCATGGTGATGGGCTTCGTGGCGCTCTTCCTGGCCTCCATCGGGCTCTACGGGGTGATGGCGTTCTCGGTGAGCCGCCGCACCCGCGAGATGGGGGTGCGGATGGCGCTGGGCGCCCAGGCGGGCGACGTGCGGCGCCTGATCCTGCGCCAGGGGCTGAAGCAGCTGGCGATCGGGGTGGTGCTGGGGCTGCTGCTGGCCTTCGGGCTGGGGAGCCTGCTGCGCATCATCCTCTTCCAGGTGTCGCCCGCGGACCCGGTGACCTTCGTCTCCATCGTGACGGTGCTGGTGGGCACGGGGGTGCTGGCCTGCCTGATCCCCGCGCGCCGCGCCACCCGCGTGGACCCGATGGTGGCGCTCCGCTACGAGTAAGTCCTAATACGACGAGCCTTCCGACTTCTGGAGACCATACCGATGCAGACCACGGCCGAGACCCTGATCGAGCTCCGCGACGTGAGCAAGGTGTTCCTGACGGACGAGGTGGAGACGCACGCGCTGGCGGGGGTGCACCTGGCGATCCGCAAGGGCGAGTACGTCGCCATCGCCGGCCCCTCGGGGGGCGGCAAGACCACGCTCCTCTCCATCCTGGGGCTGCTGGACTCGCCCACCGACGGGGAGTACACGCTGGCCGGGCACCCGGTGGCGCGCCTCTCCGGGGGCGAGCGGGCGCGCATCCGCAACCGGGAGATCGGCTTCATCTTCCAGGCGTTCAACCTGATCGGCGACCTGACGGTGGCCGAGAACGTGGAGCTGCCGCTGACCTACCGCGGCATCGCGGCGGGCGAGCGGCGGCGCCGGGTGCAGGAGGCGCTGGAGAAGGTGGGGATGAGCCACCGGATGAACCACTACCCGTCGCAGCTCTCGGGCGGGCAGCAGCAGCGGGTGGCGGTGGCGCGGGCCATCGCGGGCGAGCCCTCGGTGCTGCTGGCGGACGAGCCCACCGGGAACCTGGACTCGGGGAACGGCGAGGCGGTGATGGAGCTGCTGGCGGAGCTGCACCGCGGGGGCGCCACCCTGTGCATGGTGACGCACGACCCGCGCTACGCGGGGTACGCGCAGCGCAGCGTCCACCTCTTCGACGGGCGGGTGATCGACGAGGCGACGGCGGCGAAGGCATAAACGACAAGTCCTGAGTCCTAAGTCCTGAGTCCTAAGTTTCCCGAGCCCGCATCCCGCGTGCAGTTCAGGACTTAGGACTCAGGACTCAGGACTAAAAAGCGAGCGGCCGCACCGATCAGTGCGGCCGCTCCGTTCTTTCCGGGCGCGAAGAAAAAATCAGTGCACCACGAAGGGGACCGAGGCCTCCGTGTCGTCCCAGGCCAGGTGCAGGGTGCCGCCGTCGCCGGTGGGGACGATGCGGATGGTGAACTGCTCCACCGGCTGCTCCGTCCGGCTCACCCGCATCGGCACCCGCGCCAGGTCCTGGCGCGCGTCGTACTCCGTCCCCCACTGCCCCGTCTGGCGGTTGATGATCAGCTGCCACCCCTGCGGCGTGGGGAGCGACCACAGGGTGTAGGTGCCGGCCGGCACGTGCGCGGCGCCCACCATCAGGTCGCGGTCGGTGGTGAAGTGGGTGGCCTGGTTGGCGCCGGTGCGCCACACCTGCCCCCAGGGCACCACGTCGCCCAGGATGGTGCGGCCGCGCTTGTAGGGCCGCCCGTAGTTGACGCTGACGCGCGCGCCGCCCACCTGCGCCGTCACCGAGTCGCGCGGCGAGAGCGGGCCCACCCCCTGCCCCCCCGCCTCGCGGCGCGCGAACTCGGCGCCCAGGGCGGTCAGGTCCAGCGTGGGGAGGCGCTGCACGATGAACTTCTGCGTGCTCTGCAGCCCGTCGAGCCCCAGCAGGCGCCCGCGCGCGTCGGCGTGCACCCGCTGCAGCCCGGCGATGTTGGAGAGGGTCAGCGAGTCCGCCCCCACCCGGCGCAGGGTGAGGTCGTAGCTGCGGGCGTTCCCCGGGGCCACCATCGACATCTTCAGCGAGTCGGCGGCGGCGGCGCGGCGGAAGTGCATGATGGCCTGCTCGTACACGGCGTACGAGTTCCCCACCAGCGGGATGGAGGCGCCGTGCGGAGTGGGCACGCGCTGGGTGCGCACGCTGTCGCCGCGCTGGAGGACCACGGTGGCGCTGTCGGCCCCGAACTCCACCGTGGAGCGGTTGGCCGGCGCGCCCGCGGGGGCGTTCAGCTGCCGGGTGGTGATCTCGATGCGGGCGATGGAGCCGTCCGGGCGCAGCACGGCGTCGTAGGTGCTGGAGGTGGCGCGCGGCGCGCGGCCGATCACCTCGCCCTGCAGCCGGTCCGCGGTGCGGGTGTAGCGCTCCACGGCCAGGGTGTCGCGGCCGATGGTGACCACGAACGCGCCCGTCTCGGGCTCCTGCGCCTGCAGGGGGCCCGCCGCGCCGCTGCAGGCGGCGAGCGCCACGGCCGTGCGGAGAAGGAGACGCATGGCGTAAGGCCTCCGGGTTGGGTTGAGCGGTTGCGAGGCCCCACAACCTCGCGCGCGGCGGGGTGCGGCACAAGGGAGCGTCGCGGCCCGCGCGTTGCACGGCGGTCCGCGGACCCTGCGGAGAAAGGCTGCGGAATGGTGTACGGGGTGATCCAGTTCGTGGAGGCGGGAGAGCGGAAGGCCACGCTGTGCCGGCTGGAGCACGGCCAGCCCACGGGTGCGGACGGGGTGATGGACCCGCTGACCGCGTTCATCGAGGAGACCTCGCCGACCTTCCTGCGGCAGGGCTCGCCGGGGGCGCTCCGCCTGGCCGAGCTGTTCACCGCGCGCGAGGTGGAGGCGGGGCGCGCGGTGCGGGTGTTGGGCGGCGCGGGGCCGCTGGGGATCACCGCCGCCGAGGTGCAGGCGCTGGAGGGGCAGGGGTACTTCTACGAGGTGGTGGTGGGCCCCGAGGGCGACCGCTCGCCGCCCTCGGTGCACGTCTCCCCGCTCACGAAAAGCAAGTCCTGAGTCCTGAGTCCCAAGTCCTGAACTGCACACCTCAGGACTCAGGACTCAGGACTCAGGACTCAGGACTCAGGACTCAGGACTTAGGACTGCCGTTAATTCCTCGGCCGGATGCGCACGGTGATGTCGCGGCTGCGGATCACCAGCTCGCCCGTGGCCTCGTCGCGCGT
>DASUNK010000111.1:0-6233 GCA_036277195.1 Longimicrobiaceae bacterium
GCACTTCGCACTTCGCACTTCGCACTGCCGTCTCCCATGCTGCGCCTCGAGAGCCTGACCCGCCGCTTCGGCGACACCGTGGCGGTGGACGGCCTGTCGCTGGAGGTGCAGCCGGGCGAGTTCCTCACCCTCCTGGGCCCCAGCGGCTGCGGCAAGACCACCACGCTGCGGATGATCGCCGGGTTCGAGCACCCCACCGCCGGGCGCGTGCTCCTGGCCGGGCGCGACGTGACCGCCCTCCCGCCGCAGCAGCGGGGGATGGGGATGGTCTTCCAGAACTACGCCCTCTTCCCGCACCTGGACGTGTGGGACAACGTGGAGTTCGGCCTGCGCTCGCGCGGCGAGCCGCGCCGCGCCGCCGCCACCCGCGTGGAGCGCGCGCTGGAGCTGGTGGAGCTGCCGGGCTACGGCAAGCGCCGGGTGCAGGCCCTCTCCGGCGGCCAGCAGCAGCGCGTGGCGCTGGCCCGCGCGCTGGCCCCAGAGCCCCCCGTCCTCCTTCTCGACGAGCCGCTCTCCAACCTCGACGCCGCCCTGCGCGAGCGCACCCGCGCCGAGCTGCGCGCCCTGCTCAAGCGGCTGGGGATGACCGCCGTCTTCGTCACCCACGACCAGGAGGAGGCGTTCGCCCTCTCCGACCGCATCGCCGTGCTCGACCGCGGGCGGCTGCAACAGGTGGGCACCCCCGAGGCGCTCTACCACGAGCCGGTCAACCCCTTCGTGGCCGGGTTCCTGGGGCGTGCCGACTTCCTCCCCGCCACGGTGGAGCGGGTGGACCTGGGCGGCCTGGTCTGCCGGCTGTCGTCGGGCGCGCGCTGGCCCGCGCGCACCCCGGCCGGCGGCGCGGTGCCGGGCGCGGAGAGCGCGGTGCGGGTGATGGTGCGCCCGGAGCACCTGCGGCTGGAGCCGGTGCTGGGCCACGCCCCGGAGGGCGCCGTGCCCGGCGAGGTGCTGGACCGCCGCTTCGCCGGGGCCGCCTCGTTCTACCGGGTGATGCTGGACGACGGGGTCGAGGTCACCGTGCAGGGGGGCGCGGGCGATGCCGCCCCGGGGACGCAGGTGCGCGTGCGCCTGGCCGACGGCGCGCGCGCCCTGGCCTTCGCGGGCGCTGCCTGAGATGCGAATCGTGACGCTGGAGCCGGGCGACGCGGACGCCGCGCGCCAGGCGGCGCGGCTGCTGGTGGACGGCTTCCGCGACATGGCCCCGGAGGCGTGGCCCACGCTGGACGACGCGCTGGAGGAGGTGGCCCAGGCCTGCAGGCCGGAGAAGGTCGCCCTCGCCGCCGTCGGCGAGGACGGGACGATGCTGGGGTGGATCGGCGGGCAGCCGGTATACGACGGCGAGTGCTGGGAGCTGCACCCGCTGGTGACGCACCCGGCGCACCGGCGGCGCGGCATCGGGCGGGCGCTGGTGCAGGCGCTGGAGGCGGCGCTGAGCGCCCGCGGCGGCGGCACCCTCTGGCTCGGCACCGACGACGTGCTGGGGCTGACCTCGGTGGGCGACGTCGACCTCTATCCCGGCGTGCTCGAGCGGCTGCGCGACCTCCGCGACCTGCGCGGCCACCCCTTCGCCTTCTACCAGCGCCTGGGCTACGAGATCGTCGGCATCCTCCCCGACGCCAACGGCTTCGGCAAGCCCGACATCTTCATGGCGAAGCGGCTGCCGCCGCCGGAGCCGGATGGCTGAGGGCGCGCGCGGCCGCTCGCGCCCCGCGCGGGGCGAGGCGCTGCTGGCGGCGGCGGTGCTGGCGCTGCTCGCCTGGCTGGTGCTCTATCCCAACCTGTTCGTGCTGGCGGACAGCGTGCTCGACAGGGGGCGATTCACCCCGGAGCACTACCGCCGCTTCTTCGCCAGCGGGTCGGAGCGGGCCGCGCTCTGGGCGAGCGTGTGGATCTCGGCGGCCAGCGTGGCGCTCTCGGCGCTGATCGGCGTGCCGCTGGCCTTCCTCTTCGCCCGGCGCGACTTCCCGGGGCGGCGCGTGCTGGGGGCGCTGGCGGCCATGCCCGTGCTCCTCCCCCCGCTGGTGGGCACCATCTCCTTCCTCTTCCTCTACGGGGAGAGCGGCTTCTTCACCCGCGGCGTGCAGGCGCTGCTGGGGCTGGAGCGGCCGCCCTGGCGGCTGGCGGGCCCGTGGGCGGTGCTGCTGGTGCACGCCTACACCATGTACGTCTACTTCTACCTCTTCACCGCCGCCGGGCTCTCGCGCCTCGACGCGGGCTACGCCGAGGCCGCCGCCGCGCTGGGAGCGGGGAAGTGGGCCACGCTCCGGCGCGTGACCCAGCCGATGCTGGCGCCGGCGCTGGGGAGCGCCGCGCTGCTGGTGTTCATGACCTCGATGGCCTCCTTCAGCGCGCCCTACGTCTTCGGCGGGGGGTTCCGCGTGCTCACCACCCAGCTGTACGCCAGCAAGCTCAACGGCGAGGAGGGGCTGGTGGCGGTGGAGGCGGTGGTGCTGGCGCTGGCCTCGCTGGTGTTCCTGGTGCTGCTGCAGCGCTACGAGGCGGGGCGCGAGTACACCGGCGCCTCCAAGGGGCTGGGGGTGACGCCGCGCACGGCCGGACGGCGCGGGTGGCTGCTGACGCTGGCGGCGGCGCTCTTCGTGGGCTTCCTGCTGCTGCCGCACGCCACCGTGCTGCTGGTGTCGCTGGTGCCGGAGGGGACGTGGACCACGCAGGCGCTCCCGCCGGTGTACTCGGGCGAGAGCTACCGCCGCCTCTTCGCGGACCCCGAGCGGCTGGTGCCGGTGCTCAACTCGCTGCGGATGGCCACCGTGGCCACCCTGGCGAACGTGGCCTTCGCCTTCGCGGCGGGGTACCACATCGCCCGGCGGCGGGTGCGCGGGCGGGGGTTGATGAGCGCGCTGGTGGTGCTCCCCTGGGCGCTGCCGGGGACGGTGCTCGCCATCGCCCTGGCCACCACCTTCAGCGTGCACCGGCCGCTGGCGGGGCGGCTGGTGCTGGTGGGCACCTTCGCCATCCTCCCGCTGGCGTACTTCATCCGCAACATCCCGCTGATGACGCGGGCGGCCATCGCCAGCTTCCGCCAGCTCGACCCGGCGCTGGAGGAGGCGGCCGCCTCGCTCGGCGCCTCGCGGGCCACGGCGCTGCGCCGGGTAGTGCTCCCGCTGGTGCTCCCCGGGCTGGCGGCGGGGGCGCTGCTGGCCTTCGTCACCGCGCTGGGCGAGTTCGTCGCCTCCATCCTCCTCTACACCCACCGCTCGCGCCCCATCTCCATCGAGATGCTGGCGCAGCTGCGCGCCTTCGACTTCGGGGGCGCGGCGGCGTACGGGGTGCTGCTGATCGTGCTGGTGGCGCTGGTGTTCGGGTTCGGGTACCGGCGGGTGGCGGAGCCCTGCAGTGCGAGAGTGCGAGAGTGCGAGAGGGCGAGAGTGCGAGAGTCAGGATCGGCCTCGCCTGCTCGTTCATCGTGGAACGCCCCTGCGCCGCTGGCCCGGAGACTGCGGCGCCGTGGGAGATCGAGAGCCCGGTTCCATCACGCCGGAGCCTTTGACCATGTCGCCTTCCCTCGTCCGCGTCCTGGTGCTGGCCGGCGCCGCGGCGCTGCTCGCCCTGCCGCCGCTCGCGGCGCAGCAGCCGCGGCCGGTGGCGCTCGCCTCCGCGGCGCAGGCGCAGGCGGACTCCGTGCGTGCCCTGCGGCGGGCACGCAATGCACAGGCGGACTTCGAGCGCCTGCGCTTCCGCCATCTCCCCGAGACGTGGGATTCCGGGAGCGGCGGCTACTGCGACGAGGTCATCGGCCGCTTCTGCCTCTGGCACGACGACGGCGACGACGAGGAGTGGGCCCCGCCCCCCGAGCACCGCGCCGTAGAGGCCGGACGCGACCGCCTCCTCGCCACCCTGGCCGAGGCCGCTCGCGCCGCTCCCGGCGACGCCTGGATCGCCGGGCAGCGCGTGCGCTACCTGCTGGAGGCGGGGCGCGCCGCCGAAGCCGCGCAGGCCGCGCGCGAGTGCCGCGCCCAGCGCTGGTGGTGCCTGGCGCTGGAGGGGTACGCCCACCACGCCGGCGGCGCCTACGCGCCCGCCGACGCCGCCTTCACCGCCGCCGTCGAGGCCATGCCCGCCCGCCGGCAGCGCGAATGGAGCGACCTGGCCCCCGTCCTCCCCGACGCCGACGCGCGCGCCCTGCGCCGGCTGGACCCCGAGACGCGTGCCGCGCGCGTCCGCCGGCTCTGGTGGCTGGCCGACCCGCTCTGGATGGAACCCGGCAACGACCGCAAGACCGAGCACTACGCCCGCCTGGTCGCCGACGAGCTGCAGGACCGGGCGCGCAGCACCGAGGGGCTGGCCTGGGGCGACGACCTGCGCGAGATCCTGCTCCGCTACGGCGAGCCGATCGGCTGGGAGAAGGTGCGGCCGCGCGCCGGCGCCGCCACCTTCGGCACCGCCTCCGTCGTCACCCACTACGCCCCCTCCGGGCGCGAGTACCTCCCCCCCGTGCGCCGGCTGGAGGACCCCACCGCCGTCGACAGCAGCGACTGGACGCGCGAGGACTACGAGACCCGGACCGCCTACGTCCCCGGCTACGCCTCGCGCGTGCACGACCTGCGGCACCAGGTGGCCGTCTTCCGCCGCGGCGGCGCGGCCGTGGTGGTGGCCGCCTGGCGGCTGGACCCGGACTCCCTGCCGCCGTCGCCGCGCATCCGCGCCGGGCTGGTGCTGGCGCGCGACGAGCAGGCCGCGCCGGTGCTGGCGGTGTCGGAGGGGATGGGGTTGACCGGCGCGCTGCGGGTCACCGCCGAGCCGGCGGCCACGGTGATGAGCCTGGAGGTGCGCGAGGACTCGTCGAAGCGCATCGGGCGGGCGCGCTACGGGCTGCGGCTGGCGCCCGCGCCGGCCGGCGTCTCGCTCTCGGACCTGCTGCTGCTGGCGGACGGGGAAGCGCGGCCGGGCTCGCTGGAGGCGGCGGTGCCGCTGGCGCGCGGCGACACCCGCTTCCGCGCGGGCGAGCAGGTGGGGCTCTACTGGGAGGTGTACGGGCTGCAGGGCCGCACCGACACGCTCACGGTGACGCTCACCCTGGCGCGCAGGGGGGCGGGGTGGATGCGCCGCGCCGCCGAACGGGTGGGGCTGGCGGCCGAGAGCGCGCCCGTGCGCATGCGCTGGCGCGAGGAGCCGGCGGGGGGCGAGGTGGCGCCGCGCTCGCTGGGGGTGGCGCTGCCGCGGCTGGCGCCCGGCGCGTACCTGCTGGAGGTCACCGTGCAGGCGCACGGGGCCGAGCCCGCCGTGGCCACCCGGGAGCTGATCGTCGAGGCGGCGCCGCGCTGACTCACGTCCCGGTGCGCAGCCACTCCAGGATGCGCTCCATCCCGAAGTGCCAGTTCTCCTCCAGCCGCGCCACGCCGCCCTCCACGTCGCGCTCGGCCAGGGCGCGGGCGATCTGCGCGTGCGTGCGGGTGGAGCGGGGGACGTAGCCGGCGTTCTGCATGTAGGCGTACTCGTAGCGCCGGATCACCAGCTTCATGGTGTCGATCGTCCCCAGCAGGAACGCGTTGCCGCACCCCTCCACCAGCGTGCGGTGCCAGCGCACGTCCAGGTCGATGCGGCGCTCCGGCGCGCGCTCGCGCTCCAGCTCGGCGTTGATGCGCTCCAGCTCGGCGAGCCGCGCCGGCCCGGGAGCGGGCGAGGAGCGGAGCGCCAGCACCTCCAGCGCCCACAGCACGGGATAGACGTCGCGGACCTCGCGGGTGCTGAGGGCCTTCACGAAGAAGCCGCGCCCCACGTCCGCGTCCAGGAAGCCCTCGCGCTCCAGGCGGAGCAGCGCCTCGCGGATGGGGGTGCGGCTCACCCCCAGCTCGCCGGCCAGGGCGGTGTCGCTGATGCGGCTGCCGGGCTCCAGCTCCTCGAGCAGGATGCGCTGGACGATGGCGTGGTGCACCTGCTCGCGCAGGGGGACGCGGGTGATGACGCTGGTCATGGGATGCGGGCCGGATCAGGGCGGTAGGGTCGTGGGCGATGGAAGACGAGCGGGTCCGTGCAGCTTGAGCCAACAAGATCGTTCTGCTACGGCCGGCGCGCAACGCTGCCGGTGCTGTTACAATTTTTTACATGCGCGTGGTCTTCCTCCTCCTCGACGACGCCGACTTCCGGGCGAGCCGCCTCCCGCTGGCGCGCGCGCTGCGGGCGCGGGGCGCGGAGGTGGTGGTCGTCACCCGCGGCGAGACCCCCGGCGACACGGTCGCGGACGGCTTCCCGCGGCTGCGCTGGCGGCTGCGGGC
>DASUNK010000112.1:0-2565 GCA_036277195.1 Longimicrobiaceae bacterium
GCCGCGGCGGGGAGCGGAGCGCCGGGCTCGGCCAGCGCCGCGCGGGCCACCGGCGGCGGCGCTGGCTCGGGAGCGCGGGCTCCCGCGGCGGGACGGAGCAGGGTCTCGCGCATCACGGCTCCTCGCGCACCGACTCGACCGGCTGGAGGCAGGGGCCGCCGAACGCGGCCTCGTCCTCCGACCCGCCCGGCCGCTCCGGCTGCTGCGCGTGGAAGGTCCCCACCACCCGCACCCGCTTCCCCGCCAGCCGCGCCCGCTCCTCCTCCGGCCGGCCGGCGGCCGCGTCCCAGAACGCCCCGAGGAACGGCCCCTCCGCCGTGTCGTCCATCGCCAGCCGCGCCAGGAGCGGGAGGTCCGCGTCGCGCTTGCGGACCGGGTACGGGTCGTGGACGGTGTAGACGCCCACCGCGGCGATCCGCTCGCCGTCGTGGCGCCGGCACTCGGCCAGCGAGGCGCAGGTGGGGAGGGAGGGGCTCATGCGCTCAGTGCGTCCGTGCGCGGAAGGTCATGGTGTTCTTCCCCGGCGCCCCCACCGAGCTCTGCTGCTGCTCGTGGAAGGTCTGGCCCGCCTTGCTGGCGGGGCCGTAGGTCTCGAAGTACCACTTCTCGTCCTTGGTGGCGTAGGTGGTCCCCGGCTTGGCGAAGTTCTCGAAGGTCACCCGGTCGTGGCCGGCCACCATGATCACCCCGGCCCAGTGGAAGTTGAACCCGGCCAGGGTCAGCGAGTCGTCGCGGCGCGCGGTGAACGCCTCGCCCACCTCCGGCGCGGCGTACTCGTTGATGCCGTGCGACTGGTCGAACGCCTCCTTCTCGCCCGCAGTGAGCGAGAGGTAGTGGGAGTGCCCCTCCGCCGTGGTCCCGGGGGGGATGAGGAGGGACTGGCCCACCTTGATCTTCCCGGGGTCGGGGCCGATCAGCTTCTTGTTGTTGCCGTAGTTGTAGATCTCCAGGTAGCGCGACGTGCTCCCCAGGAAGTGGCCGGCGATCTTGGAGAGGGTGTCGCCGCTCTTGACGGTGTAGGGACGCCCGGTCTTGGCGAAGATCTCGTCGCGGTACTTCGCCGGGTTCTTGGCGGCGACGGTCTCCTTCTCGGCGCCCAGGTCGTCCTTGTAGACGCCCTTGGGGGTGGTGTCGGTGCCGGTGGGGCCCATCACCTCGCGCGAGGAGCGGCCGCAGTCGGCGTAGAAGTTGGTGGTGGCCGGGTCGGAGACGGAGATCTTGACCTGCACCTCGTTGAGGGTCTTCGTCCCGCTCCCGTCGGGGGCCTTGCCGTTGATGGTCCCGGAGCCCGCCTTGATCGAGATGCCGGAGCCGCGAGCCCGGAGGGTGGCCTCGGAGGCGGTGATCAGCGCCGGATCGGCCCAGCAGTCGCGCCGCTGCGTGGTGGTCACCGTCCGCCCGTCGTCGGCGATGCGGGCGTCGTTCCCCGCCAGCCACTCGCCGCGGGCGGTCTGGTCGGCGGCGCTGAGCTCGGTGTAGGGGCGGACGCCGGCGGCCACCGGGCTCCCCTCCCCGCCCACCAGGTGCCGCGCGGGCCGCCCCGCGGCGACCCGGCCGGCCACCGCCTGCGCGTGCCCCTCCGCTCCCAGCGACTGGTCGCGGGTGGCGCCGGCGTGCTGCAGCTGGTGCGTGGCCTCGTGCGCCGCCACGCGCGGGTGCGGCGCCTCCGAGCCGAAGACGGTGGTCTCCCCGGCGGTGAGCGCCTCCACCCCCAGGCGGCCGCGCAGCCCGGGGTCGTGCACGGCGCGCCCCGGCACCGGCCGCCCGGTGAGGCGCTCGATGGTCCCCCGGTGGGGGAAGCTGGGGAAGACGCGCACGGCGCCGAAGGAGTGCCCGCCTCGCACCGGCCCGCGGGGGGCGGGCACGGCCGCCATCCGACTGGCCGGCGCCGCCACGGGCGGGGCCGGAACGGCTCCCCGGCCGGGGCGCGTCACTCGCATCCGCATCGCTTTGCTCCCGCGTTCATCGGAAGATCCGGATCGGCCGCAGCGGCCTGACCCCGTGCTCCCAGTAGCGCTCCTCCACGTAGATGGCGAAGTCGCGCAGGTGCTCGGGGATGAGCTGCCGCAGCTCGGCGAGCCGCCGTCCGTAGTTCACCGACTTCTCGATGTGCTCGACGTGAGGCGACGAGGTCACGTCGGCCACGGTGATCCGCCGCCGCGCGGTGTCGACGATGATGCCGTCGGGGCGGTCGTTCCCCGGGAAGATGTCGCGCATCCAGCGGTTGGGCCCCCGGCCGAACTCGCCGCGCGGGACCAGCTCCTCCCCCGGGCGCAGGCTGTCGGCCCAGCGGGTCAGCTCGCCCCGCTCCATGGCGGTGCCGGCGCCCTGGCGGTAGCGCAGGTCGGAGGGCTCGCTGGTCCGGCGGCCGCCCGCGGTCTCCTCCAGCTCGGCCACGGCCTCGGCGGTGTCGCGCGGGCCGCGCAGGGCCTCTTCGGAGGTGGGCTCGCGGCGCGGGGCGCGGGCCTCGGCCTCGGCCAGCTCCTCCGGCGTGCGGTGCGGCTCGTCGTACGGGCGCCGCTCGCGTCCGCCGCGGCTCCCCCGTCCGCCTCCGCGCCGCCGGGG
>DASUNK010000113.1:0-2869 GCA_036277195.1 Longimicrobiaceae bacterium
CATTCCTCGCAGTGGATCAGCCGGATGTCGTGATGGCTGGACTCGAACAGCGTCTCGGCGGGTCCGATCTGCCCGGGGGGCACGCCCGGCGAGAAGCGTTCGCAGTCGGGGCCGGACGGAAGGGCGGCGTGCGTCCCGGCCGCGATCATGGCCGGCGGATACGGCCGTGGATCGGCGACCTCGTCCGCCCTCAGGTGCAGGAACCACGACAGGGCGTTGCTCACCGTTGCCCGGTCCACCTGCCGCAGGATCTCCGCGCGGGTTCCGGCCGCGGGGACGGTGGACGCATGGCGGCCGGTCGGAGCCGCCAGCGTGGCGGTGACGCTCAGCGGCGTACTGGCGGACTCGGGCTCCGCGCTCACCTCGAGGCGGAAGGTCACCGCCGAGAAGCGCTCTCCCTCGATCGGGACCTCCACGGCCACCGGAGCGAAGTCGCCCTCGTCCAGGACGGATTCGACGACGAGGTCGCGGACCCGTTCCACCGCCGTCCACACCGCGTCGCGCAGCTCGGGGGCGATCCAGCTCGTCTGGACGAAGGTCGCCAGCATGCGGTTGACGAAGGCGGGCTCCTCCACGCTGGCGGTGTGGCCGGCACCCGGGATGACGACCAGCCGGGAACCGGGGATGCGGGCGGCGATGCGCTCGGCCTTCGCGGCGACGGTGGCGACGTCCTGGTCGCCCACCATCACCAGCGTCGGCACGGTGATGCGCTCGATCCCGTCGTACACGCCTTCCCGGTCGATCACGCCCTGGAGGGCGCGGGTCACGCCGACGGGATCGTTCTCGATCCCCCGCCGGCGCCACAGCCGCCGGTCGGCGGCGCGCGCCGGGTCTTCCAGGAACTTGCGGCCGAACATGATCCGCATCACCCGCGGCATCACCATCCGCATCCCCAGCCGCCCGAAGATCCGGACGACGCGGCCCATGGCGCGGTAGCGGGGGACGTTCTCCGCCGGCTCGGGATCGGCCGAGGTCTCCATCAGTACCAGCGAGCGCAGCAGCTCGGGCCGGCGCAGGGCCAGACGCATCCCGACGAACCCGCCCATCGACAGCCCCACGAAGTGGCAGAAGGGGACGCCCAACGCCTCGAGCAGCGCCGCGGCGTCGTCGGTCAGCGTGTCCATGTCGTAGCCGTCCGCCGTCACCTCGCTTCTTCCCTGGCCGCGGAAGTCGAAGGTGATGCAGCGGTAGCGCGGCCTCGCCTCGCCGGGGTCCGGCACCGAGAGCTCCGCCACCTGCGGGTCGAACATCCGCCCGCTCCACAGCAGTCCGTGCGCGAAGACGATGGTCTGCGTGTCGGGGCCGGGCTCGGCGCCGTGCTCCTCGTAGTACAGGCGGGCGCCGTTGACGCGCAGGGTGGGCATGGAGGGTGGGTGCAAGGGTGCGAATGGTGGTGAAACGAGGAAGCCCTCCACCGCCAAAGCGATTGAGGGCTTCCACTTATTCGAGTCGGGACGGCCGGATTTGAACCGGCGACCCCCTGAACCCCATTCAGGTGCGCTACCGGGCTGCGCCACGTCCCGAACCGGTGCCCCGCACACCCACCAAACCGCCGCGCACGGGAGGCACAAATGTATCGGCCCCGCACGGTTGCGTCAACCCGCGCCTGCCGGCGGCGGCACCGGCGCCCCCAGCTCCACCGAGGCCGGGTAGCGCGGCGCCCGGCGGTGCCTGGTGGCCTGCTCGAAGGCGTACGCCAGCCGGATCAGCACCGGCTCGCTCCACGCCCGCCCGATGAGCGAGAGCCCCACCGGCAGCCCGTGCGCGTACCCCGCCGGCACCGTGACGCTGGGGTACCCCGACACCGCCGCCGGCGTGGAGCTCCCCCCCAGGAAGTGGTCGCCGTTCACCAGGTCGATCGGCCAGGGCGGGCTCCCGGTGGGCGCCACCAGCGCGTCCAGCCGGTGCCGGTCGAGCACCGCGTCGAGCCCCTCCGCCCGCGACAGGCGAAGGTTCCTCGCCAGTGCGTCGCGATACTCCCGCTGCGTCAGCGGCCCCTTCTCCTCGGCCAGGTGGAAGATCTCCTGCCCGAACCAGGGCATCTCCCGCTCCTTCTCCCGCTCGTTGAAGTCGATCAGCTCCTTGAGCGTGCGGTAGCGGCTGGTGGTGCCCCGCCCGGCCAGGTACGCGTTCAGGTCCGCCTTGAACTCGTAGAGCAGCACGGTGAACTCGCTGTCGTCGTACTCGCCCAGGTGCGGGACGTCGGCGGGGTCCACCAGCACGGCGCCCTGCCGCCGCATCTCCTCCAGCGCGGCCTCGCACACCCGGTCCGTCTCCTCGCTGTAGCCCCAGAAGCGCCGCCGCGCCACGCCGATGCGGGCGCCGCGCAGCCCGCCCGCGTCCAGGAAGCGGGTGTAGTCCGCCTGCGCCTTCCCCGCGCCCTCGGCGGTGGCGGGGTCGCGCGGGTCCACTCCCGCCAGCACCCCCAGCAGCGCGGCCGCGTCGGCCACGGTACGGGTCATGGGGCCGGCGGTGTCCTGGCTGTGGGCGATGGGGACGATGCCGGCGCGGCTCACCAGCCCCAGCGTGGGCTTGATCCCCACCACCGAGTTGGCGGACGCCGGGCAGACGATGGAGCCGTCGGTCTCCGTCCCCACCGCGACCGCGGCGAGGTTGGCGGCGATGGCCGCGCCGCTCCCCGAGCTGGAGCCGCACGGCGAGCGGTCGAGCGCGTAGGGGTTGAGGCACTGCCCGCCGCGCGCGCTCCACCCGCTGGAGGAGCGCGTGGAGCGGAAGTTGGCCCACTCGCTCAGGTTGGTCTTCCCCAGGATCACCGCGCCCGCCGCGCGCAGCCGCTCCGCGATGAAGGCGTCGCGCGGCGCGGGGTGCCCGTCGAGCGCGTACGACCCGGCGGTGGTCATCATCCGGT
>DASUNK010000114.1:0-3614 GCA_036277195.1 Longimicrobiaceae bacterium
TCGCCTTCACCTGCTCCATCGACGCCTCGGGCGAGAGCCCGTTCAGGGTTCCGCGCCGCAGGTCGAAGCGGAGCGACGAGCAGTCGCCGCCCTCGGGCGAGCCGAGCTCCACCCGGCCCGCCCGCACGGCGGCGGAGTCCGCCGGCGGCTGCTGGGGCGGCGCGCAGCGGGTGAGCACGAGGGCGGCACAGGCCAGCATTCCCATCCGGACCCACGTCCCTGGCGAGCGGATGCGCATGCGCGGCTCCTGGTGGATGGCGAGGGTGACGGAGCGGCTCACTGCGGGAGCTCCGCCTCGGAGGTGACGCAGATGCCGAGGTCCCGCAGCAGCCCGTCGTGGAGGTCGTATACCCAGCCGTGGACGGCCAGTTTCCGGTCGCGCGCCCAGGCGTCGCGCACGGCGGTGGTCTGGCTGACGTTCACCACCTGCTCGATGACGTTCAGCTCGCACAGGCGGTCGTGCCGCTGCGCCTCGCTCTCCAGCGCGTCGAGCTCCGCCTGGTGCTTCCAGCGCACGTCCTGCACGTGGCGCAGCCAGTTGTCCGCCAGCCCCACCTTCTCGTTGCGCAGGGCCGCGAGCACCCCGCCGCAGCCGTAGTGGCCGCAGACGATGATGTGGCCCACCCCGAGCACGTCCACCGCGAACTGGATGGCCGAGAGGCAGTTCAGGTCGGTGTGGACCACCACGTTGGCCACGTTGCGGTGGACGAACATCTCGCCCGGGAGCAGGCCCACGATCTGGTTCGCCGGCACGCGGCTGTCGGAGCACCCGATCCACAGGTACTCCGGGGCCTGCTGCCCGGCGAGGCGGCTGAAGAAGTCGGGGTCCTGCCGGGTCATCTCGGCGGCCCAGGCGCGGTTGTTCTCGAACAGGTGGCTCAGCACGCGCATCTCACTACGCTACCGGCAGCAGGCGGTGCCGCAGCAGGAGCGCGGCGAACAGGGCGGCGTAGCCGAGGAGACTGGCGAGCTGGCGGGCCATCGCGCAGGGAGTGGGGTTGGCTGGACGGCGAGCGGCTCAAAGGTCGGACACCCGCGGCCGGCGCGCAACACCTTCATCGCTGCGTTTGCAGACCGCGATTGTCGCGGCCGAATCCAGGTGCCGGGTCTGTTGGATCAGGAAGTCGGCCTCTGCCAGGATGTGGCGGAGGTAGTCACGCAGCCCGAAGGACATCGGCTGCTTCGGCGAGGATGTGGGGGCCGATGAACGGTGAGAGGCCTTCGGTCGTCACGACCTCGACGCGGCGTTCCAGCACGCGCTCCAGGAGGTCCACCAACGCCATGAAGCGATCGAAGGTTTTCTGCTCCGGGATGAACTCCACCAGCACGTCCACGTCACTGTCGGGACGAGCCTCGTTGCGCAGCACCGATCCGAACAACGCCAGGCGCCGCACGCCAAGGCCGAGAATCTCAGCTTCGGCGAACCGCAGACGTTCGATGGCCTGCTCGCGAGTGAGAGCGGTAGGGTTCATGGAGGCCAATCTACGCAGCGGCCGGGCCAGGGCCAAGAGAACCGAGACGTGGCTGCGTGGTCAGGTCTTCAGCTCGAAGACGAACTCTCCGAGCTCCACGGACGGCTTCCAGATGCCGAAGGTGGTGGCCCGGATGCGACGGGTGATCTCCTCCTTGCCCATCCCGGGCGTGATCCGCGCGAGCGCCTCGAACTGCTTCCGCGTGAACGGCTTCCGCGTCCACGCCTCGCCGCAGGCGGGAAGCTCCCGCTCCGCCAGGATCAGGTTCGCGATCTCGTAGAACAGCACCAGCTGGTAGTCGTACGTCCGGCGCAGCAGCGAGCGGACGTCGTCGGTGGGGAAGACGGGGAAGCGCTTCACCGCGATGATCGGCCCCGTGTCGACGGTGGCGTCCATGTGGTGGCAGGTGACGCCGTACTCCCGCGCACCCTCGTACAGCGCGAAGTTGTTGCAGCCGATCCCCGGGTACTCGGGCGAGGCGGGGTGGAAGTTGATCGCCGCGCGCCGCGCACGCTTCAGCAGGTACTCCGGCACCACCCAGCGGGAGAGGTACGAGATGATGTACTCCCCCTCCCACGCGCCGACGTCCTCCGGCAGCCGCTCTCCCCACCTCCCCAGGAACGCCGAGACGTCCGTGAAGTTCGCCTGGCAGAACCGGAGCGCCCTGCGGCAGTGCGTGTCCTGCTTCTTGCCGAGGAAGAGCACGGACTGACTTCGCTTGCCCATCACCGAACTCCTTTCGGCGACCCTGCGGCGGCGGTGCACGCCCGGAGAGGCTTCCGAGCCGCGAGGTCGACGATCCGGGACGAAGAAGGAGCCCAGCGGGGCAGGCTCCTGTGGAGCCAGTTTAGCGCCGACCGCCTTCCGCGCACAAGGGGCGGCGATGCAGGTATGTCGTTTGTTTGCAATCTGCTACGCATGCCGGGCGCACCTGCGTCCCGCACGCTTCATTTCGCCTGCTGCTCCGCGATCCGGGCCTGCACGAGCTTCTTCACCAGCTCGTAGGGGAGAGGCCGCGAGGCCGGGAAGCGGATGGTGCCCTTGGAGGTCTCGTAGCCTTCGGCTTCGGGGGCGTGCGCCTGGAGCGTGGCGGCGCCGATGGGATAGAGGCTGTAGTGATCCTTCCACGCCGCGTACCACACCAGCGGCTTGCCGCCGAGCCTGAAGCCGGGGATCCCGTAGCTGAAGTGCTCTTCCACCCCCGGCGCGGCGGCGCGGATCGTCTCGCGCAGCTTCTCGAGCGCGGCTCGCTGGTCGCCGGTCAGCGTGGCGAGGTATTCGGCGGTGTTGGTCGGCTTGTCGGCCATCGGCTCTCTCCTCAGGATTCCCGGTAGCGCTCGGGGGCGTAGCGGGCCGCCAGCAGACCCGTGGCCGCCTCGACGTCGATCTCCTGCACCAGCACGCCTTCCTCCCCGTACGGCAGGTACGCCTGGCACTCGCCCGAGGGAGCGATGAGGCTCGTCGCCGCTTCCTGGAAGCGCAGGGCGTAGTTGACGCTGGCGAAGTAGATCGTGTTCTCGATGCTGCGCATCATCATCGCCTTCTCGTAGTACGCCCCGCCGGGCGCGCCCCACTGCGTCGGGCGGACGCCTTCGCGGTCGCTCCCGGCGTGGTGGGGATGGAAGACGATCTTCGCCCCGCGCACCGCCGCCCAGCGCACCGTCTCGGGATAGCGCCAGCCCTCGTGGCAGATCGCCACTCCGAACCTCACCCCGTTGATCTCGAAGAGCCGCCGGCAATGTCCGGGGACGTAGAACCGGTCCTCGGTCGGGTCCAGCTGGGTCTTGGCCTGGTATCCCTGGAGCTCGCCACGCGCGTCGACGACGAACGCGGCGATCTGCCGGCCCGCCTCCGTGATCCTCTCCATCCCCAGGATGGTGGCCACCGCGTACGTCCGCGCCAGGCGGGACACGGCCTGGAGCGCCCGTTCCTGCTCCGCCCGGCCGAACGGGAACACGTCGAAATCCTGTCCCCGCAATCCCGGGAGATAGGCTTCCGGGAAGCACACGATCTCCGCGCCCCGCACCGAGGCCTCGGTCAGGAGCCGCTCGATCTTCTCCAGCCCCTCGTCGAGGGACGAGGCGACCCGAGGCGTCGCCAGGCCGATGATCATGGATTACGTCCAGGGGGAGAGGGTGCAGC
>DASUNK010000115.1:0-2961 GCA_036277195.1 Longimicrobiaceae bacterium
TACTTAGGACTTAGGACTCAGGACTTAGGACTATCCGTAAAAGCGCCCCCACCGCATGCGGATGGAACCTGCTCCCCGCGCCGGCGCGCAGCGTCTCCTCCCAGTACTCGCGCGGCATGGGGCCGCGGTACGAGCGCGCCGACACCATGGCGTCGTACGCGTCCACCACCTGCAGCACCCCCGCCAGCAGCACCTCGGACGACCCCGCCCCCAGCTCCCCGGCCAGCTCCGCGTAGTCCGTGTTCTGGTGCTCGATGAGCGGCGCCGCCTCGCGCAGCAGCGGCACGTTGCGCACGATCTCGGCGCCCGTGCGCGCGTGCCCGCGGATCCGCGCCAGCTCCGCCGGCGAGAGCGGCTCCGTCTTGTGCAGCAGCTCCAGCGGGATGCTGCTCTTGCCGATCTCGTGCAGCAGGGCGGCCGTCTCCAGCAGCTCGCGGTGGTGCGGTCCCATCCCCAGCGCCTCGGCCACCCGTCCCGCCAGCTCCGCCACGCGCGTGGAGTGCCCGTGCATGTACGGGTCGCGCGCGGCGATGGTCGCCGCCAGCGCGTTCACCGTCTCGCGCACCAGTTCCTTCATCGCCTGCTGCAGCCGCGCCAGCTCGCGGTACATCTCGCCGCGCAGCGCCACCAGGTCGCGGTCGATGCGGCGCACGGCGTCCTCGATCTTCTCGCGCACCTCGCCCGCGTGGAAGGGGCGGGGAAGCGGCGTCACCTCGCGCGGGAGTACGCCCCCGCCGAAGGCGCCCGAGAAGGGAGCGCCGTCTTCCACCACCACCATGTGCCGTCCCACGCGGTTCATCTCCCGGAAGCGCCACACGTACTCGATCCCCTCCAGCGAGCGCTCCGAGCCCAGGTCGCTGATCATCACGTCCGGGATGGTGCCCTCCTCCAGGGTGCGCAGCGCCTCGTCGCCGTCCGGCACCGCCAGGGCCAGGTGATGCCCGGCGCGGATGATCGGCTCCAGCTCGGCCACCACCTCCTGGCGGTCGCTGACGATCAGGATGCGTCCGGTGAGCACGGGTTCTCGGGGGATCGGGTGGGCGCGAGCAGCGGACCGCTCGAACGCCAGCCCCGTTCCAGCCGGGCAAGTGATTGGGATCGTGGGATTTGGGGATGAACGGCGGCGGGCGGATGCGTCGTGAAATCGGACGGCGGGGCGGGGGAGGAGAAGGGCGAAGGCGGGGGGGGAGAAGGGGTTGGGCGGGATCGTCCGGTTTCTTTACACGTCGGCGTGGCCGTCGAGCACCTGGCGCACGCGGGCGGCGAGCACCTCGGCCGTGAACGGCTTCTCCAGGAACGCCGTCCCCGGCTCCAGCACCCCGTGCCCTTTCACCGCCTCCTCCGCGTATCCCGAGATGAAGAGCACCGGGAGCTCCGGCCGCTCCGCCCGGATGCGCCGCGCCAGCTCGCGCCCGCCCAGGTTCGGCATCACCACGTCGGTCAGCAGCAGGTGCAGCGGCCCGCGGTGCAGCGAGGCCACCACCAGCGCCTGCGCCCCGTCGCGCGCCTCCAGCACGGTGTAGCCGCTCCGCTCCAGCACCCGCCGCGCGAGCACCCGCACCGTGTCCTCGTCCTCCACCAGCAGCAGGGTCTCCGCCCCGCCCGGCGGCGGCGCGGGCGTGGGGACGCGCTCCGCCTCGGCCGGCTCCTCCACCTCGGCCGGGGGGAGGTAGATGCGCACCGTGGTTCCCACCTCGGGCGCGGAGTCGATCCAGATGTAGCCGCCGCTCTGCTTCACGATGCCGTACACCGTGGAGAGCCCCAGCCCCGTGCCGCGCCCCGAGGGCTTGGTGGTGAAGAAGGGCTCGAAGGCGCGCTCCGCCGTCTCCGCGTCCATCCCGTGCCCCGTGTCGCGCACCGAGAGGAGCACGTAGCGCCCCGGGATCACGTAGCCGAAGCGGCGCGCCACCTCCTCGCCCAGCGTGGCGTTCCCCGTCCGCAGGGTGAGGGTGCCGCCCCCGGGCATGGCGTCGCGCGCGTTGAGGGAGAGGTTCAGCACCACCTGCTCGACCTGCCCGGGGTCGGCGCGCACCCGCGCCAGCGCCGTCTCCAGCTCGGTGTGCAGGTGCACGTCCTCGCCGATGAGGCGGCGGAGCATCTTCTGCATGTCCGTCACCACGGCGTTCAGGTCCAGCACCCGCGGCTGCAGCACCTGCCGCCGGCTGAAGGCCAGCAGCTGGCGGGTGAGCCCCGCCGCCCGGTCGGCCGCGCGGCGGATCTCCTCCACGTCCGCCCGCGAGGGGTGCTCGGGCGGCAGGTCCATCAGCAGCAGCTCGGCGTTGCCGCGCACCGCCGTCAGCAGGTTGTTGAAGTCGTGCGCTACCCCGCCCGCCAGCCGCCCGATGGCGTCCATCTTCTGCGCCTGCAGCAGCTGCTGCTGGCTGAGCTTGAGCGCCTCCTGCGCCGCGTTGCGCTCGGTGACGTCGCGCGCGTTCACCACGATCCCCTCCACCGCCGGGTCGTGGAGGAGGCTGGTGACGATCGTCTCCAGCGTGCGCCACTCCTCGTCGCGGCGCCGCACGCGGAACTCGACGCGCTGCGGCGCCCCGGGGTGGAAGATGGCCGCCTCGAACGCCCGCTGCGCGGCGCCGTCGTCGTCCGGGTGCACCACCCCGAAGAAGGAGCGTCCCTCCAGCCCCGCCGCGTCGTACCCCAGCACGCGCTCCACCGCCGGGCTGGCGTAGCGCACCTCGCCGTCGCCCTCCAGCACGGCGATGATGTCCTGCCCGTACTGCACCAGCGAGCGGAAGCGCCGCTCCTCGTGCTCGCGCGGGTCGTGCGGAGCGTCAGGACACAAACAGGCCTTCCCGGTGCAGGGACACGCCACCACGACGGCGGCACGGCGCCTCGAAGGGCGCCGTGCACACGATCCGAACGCGATATTTAACCGCGGCACGGGGAGAGGGGCAACGCCGCGTGCTCAGGCCGCGCCGGCCGCCCCGTTGCCGTAGGGGAAGGCGG
>DASUNK010000116.1:0-3796 GCA_036277195.1 Longimicrobiaceae bacterium
GGCCGCGCGCGCGGCCGCCGGCCGCTGACGACTACCCGATCGCCAGCACGATCTGCACGACCGAGAGCAGCGCGACCAGGAGGAGCGGGAAGCGGGTGAGGCCCACGGAGAAGATGAGGCCGTACCGGAAGAGGAGCGGCCCGAGGTCCGGCGCCTGCCGCCCCCACGCCGCGCGCGCGACGAGCTCGATCAGCCATCCCAGCGTGTAGTACACGTTCGCCGCGACCCCGTACGCTGCCGCGACCGCGATCATCGGCAACACGCTGAACTCGCCCATCAGCATGAAGAAGACGGAGACGCCCGAGAGCGTCACCAGCCCGGTGGCGCCCACCACCTTGTTGAAGAGCAGGCGCCGCGACTCCCACCAGCGCAGCGAGGAGAGCGGCGTGCGCCGCAGGTCCGGCAGGGGATGCAGCACTTCCACCAGCTGAGACATCGATCACCTCCACTCGATCTCCACGTTTGCGCTCGAACCGGCCGAACGGTAGCCCGTTCTCCGAAGGTTGTCAAGTACTTTGTGATGCAGAGTAAGTGCCACGGGAGATCCTCCGCGGCATGATCGGGCGGCTGATTGCCTTCGCGGCCCCCAGGCGCGAATTTCCCCGCCGGCGACCCCGCGCTCTTCCCACCCACCCTCCAGGGAGGCTTGATGCCGGACCCGCGCGTCTCAGCGATGGCCGACGGGCTCGTCGGCTCGGAGATCCTCCGGATCGCCGCCGACATCCGCGCCCGCATGGCGGAGGGGGCGGAGATCTGCAACCTCACCGTGGGCGACTTCTCGCCCGCGGAGTTCCGCGTGCCGGAGCGGCTGGCCGAGGAGACGATCGCGTCGCTGCGCGCCGGCGAGACGAACTACCCGCCTTCGGACGGGGTGCCGCCGCTGCGCCGTGCGGTGGCCGCCTTCTACGAGCGGCGGCTGGGGCTGCGCTATCCGCTGGAGTCCATCCTGGTCACCGGGGGCTCGCGGCCGGGGCTCTACTGCACCTACCGCGCGGTGGTGGACCCGGGCGACACCGTGGTCTACACCGTCCCCTCCTGGAACAACAACCACTACGTGCACCTGGTGGGCGCCCGGGGGGTGCCGGTGGCGTGCGGCGCGGAGGACGGCTTCCTCCCCACCCGCGACCTGCTGGAGGACGCCGTGCGCGGGGCGCGGCTGCTGGTGCTCAACTCGCCGCTCAACCCCACGGGGACGGGGTTCGACGCCGGGGCGCTGGCCGGCATCTGCGACCTGGTGCTGGAGGAGAACGCGCGCCGCGCTCCCGGCGAGCGGCCGCTCTACCTCCTCTACGACCAGGTCTACTGGATGCTGGCGGCGGACTCCGCCCCGCACGTGGACCCGGTCTCGCTCCGCCCGGCGCTCCGGGACTACACCGTGTACGTGGACGGCATCTCCAAGGCCTTCGCCGCCACGGGGATGCGGGTGGGATGGACGGTGGGCCCTGCGGACGTCACCCGACGGATGGCGAGCCTCCTGGGGCACGTGGGCGCCTGGGCGCCGCGGGCGGAGCAGCTCGCCGCCGCGCGGCTGCTGGAGTCGGACGACGAGGTGGACGCCTTCCAGGCGCGGATGCGGCGCGAGCTGCAGGCCCGCCTCTGCGCGCTCTACGAGGGGCTGGAGCGGCTGCGGGCGCGCGGCCACGCGGTGGAGGCGGTGCCCCCCACCGGGAGCATCTACCTGAGCGCGCGCTTCGCCCTGCACGGGCTGCGCACGCCGGCGGGCGCCCCGCTCCGCACCAACGACGACGTCCGCCACTACCTGCTGGAGGCGGCGGGACTGGCGGCGGTTCCCTTCCAGGCCTTCGGCCTCCTCGAGGACACGGGGTGGTTCCGGCTCTCGGTGGGGGCCGTCTCGCTGGCGGAGATCGAGCCGCTCTTCGGCCGGCTGGAGACCGCGCTCGACGCGCTGGAGCCCTCCTCCGTGCCCTCCGTGTCCTCCGTGTGAGACCCATGACCACCGCCCGCAGGCTCGTCCTCGCCGCCGTACTGGCGCTCGCGGCCCCGGCCGCCGGCCTGGCCGCGCAGTACTACCCCGGTCCCGGAAACGACTGGGAGCGGCGCGCCCCGCGCCAGGTGGGGATGGACTCCGCGCGCCTGGCCGAGGCGGTGGCCTTCGCCCTGGCCCAGGAGAGCCGGGCCCCGCGCGACCTGGAAGCGGCCCACTACCAGAGCTTCGGGCGCGAGCCCCACGGCGAGGCGGTGGGACCATTCCGTCCCCGCGGCGACCCCACCGGCATCGTGGTGCGCCGCGGCTACATCGTCGTCGAGTGGGGCGATCCGCACCGGGTGGACATGACTTTCAGCGTCACCAAGAGCTTCCTCTCCACCACTGTGGGGCTGGCGTACGACCGGCGGATGATCGGCAGCCTGGACGAGCCCGTGCACCGCGCCATGGCGCCCGTGGCGGTGCTGGGACCTGGCGGCGCGACCACGCTGCTGGAGCCGTTCGAGACGCCGCACAACCGGCGCATCACCTGGGACCACCTGCTGCGGCAGACCAGCGACTGGGAGGGCACGCTCTGGGGGAAGCCCGAGTGGGCGGACCGCCCCACCGGCGAGCCGGCCGAGTGGGCCACGCGCCCGCGCAGGGAGCCGGGGAGCGCCTACGAGTACAACGACGTGCGGGTGAACGCGCTGGCGCTGGCCGCGCTCCAGGTGTGGCGCCGCCCGCTCCCCGAAGTGCTCCGCGAGCTGGTGATGGACCCGATCGGCGCCTCCAGCACCTGGCGCTGGCTCGGCTACGACAACTCCTGGGTGCTGATGGACGGGCGCGCCGTGCAGTCGGTGAGCGGGGGCGGGCACTGGGGCGGCGGGATGTTCATCAGCGCGCGCGACCAGGCGCGCTTCGGGCTGCTGACGCTGCGGCGCGGGCGGTGGAAGGACCGGCAGATCCTTTCGGAGGATTGGGTGCGGATGGCGCTGACGCCCACGCCCGCGCAGCCCGGCTACGGGTTCATGAACTGGTTCCTCAACACGGATCGCAAGCAGCTGGCGAGCGCCCCGGCGACGGCCTTCGTGCACCTGGGGAACGGCACCAATATGATCTACGTGGACCCGGAGCACGACCTGGTGGTGGTGGCGCGCTGGATCCGCAACGACCAGACGGACGGCCTGGTGCAGCGCGTGCTGGCGGCGATCACGGACCGGTGAAGCGCGCCGCGCTGCTCGTGCTCGCGATGGCCTGCTCGCCCCCTCCCGAGCGCGGCGAGGATGCCGCCGCCGCCGGCACGCCCCCGCCGGTGCGCCCGGCGGAGGTGTGGACGACGCGCGAGCTCGACGGTGCGCCGCGCGGCTTCGGGGCGCGGGGATGGATCGGCGACAGCGCGCTCTGGGGCGTGGTCGGCGAGGTGCCCACCGTGGTGCGGCTGGACGGGAGCGTGGCGGCCTCGTGGCGCACCCCGGCGTGGGTGCCGGCAATGGCGCCGGAGGGGAGCCGGCTGGCATGGATCGACGAGGCAGGCCGGTGGGTGCTGGTGGGCACCCCGGGTGAACCGCCGCGCCGGGTGCTCGACCTGCGGGCCAGCCGCCCGCCCGAGGGCGCGGACCCGAGCGGCGTGCTGGCGTGGTCGCCGGACGGCGTGCGGCTGCTGGTGGGGTGGGCCGAGGAGTGGAACGGACTCTTCGGCGTCGTCGAGGTGGAGAGCGGACGCTTCACCCGGCTGCGGACGCGGCTGGAGGGCTACTATCTCACCACCTTCGAGGGATGGCTGGACCCGCAGCGCCTCCTCTTCAGCACGCACCCCGTCCCCCCGCAGTACAGCGAGTCCGGCGGCACCCGCGCGGACCTGGCCGTCCT
>DASUNK010000117.1:0-3778 GCA_036277195.1 Longimicrobiaceae bacterium
ACACCGCCGACGATGTACGCGACCAGCCGCGTCTCGCCCGCCTCAGTGCGCGCCACGACCACGCAGTCGGTGACGCTCTCGTGCCGGCGCAGCGCCGCCTCGATCTCCCCCGGCTCGATGCGGAAGCCGCGCACCTTCACCTGCTGGTCGCTGCGGCCCAGGAACTCCAGAACCCCACTTTCCCGCCACCGCACCCGGTCGCCGGTCCGGTACAGCCGTCCGCCGGGCTCACCCGGGAACGGATCGGGGACGAACTTCTCCGCCGTGAGCCCCGGCTTCCCCAGGTAGCCGCGCGCCAGGCCGTCGCCGGCCACGTACAGCTCGCCGGGGGCGCCCGCCGGCACGGGGCGCATCTCCCCGTCCAGCACGTAGCAGCGCGCGTTCGCCAGCGGCCGGCCGATGGGGATGGGCCCGCCCCCGGCCAGGTCCTCCCCGCGGATGGTATGGCAGGCGGGGAAGGTGGTCGCCTCCGTGGGCCCGTAGCCGTCGACGAGCCGCGCCTCCGGCAGCAGCTCCATCGCCCGCGCCACGTGCGGCGGCGAGAGCACGTCGCCGCCGGCGAGGAGCTGGCGGAGCCCCTCGAACCCCGGCAGCCCCTCGTCCACCGCCCGGTGGAAGAGCCCGGCGGTGAGCCACGCCGCCGTCACCCCGTGCCGGCGGAGGAAGCCGCCCAGGGCGCGGGGCTCGGGCGCCTCCGGCGGGTATACGGCGACGCACCCGCCGTTCAGCAGCGCGCCCCAGAGCTCGAAGGTCGAAGCGTCGAACGCCACCGGCGCCGCCTGGAGCACCACCTCGTCCGCGCCGAAGCGCGCATAGTCCTGCCCCCGCACCAGCCGCACGACGGCGCGGTGCGGCACCCCCGTCCCCTTCGGCAGCCCGGTGGAGCCCGAGGTGTAGACGACGTACGCCAGCCCCTCCGGGTCGACTTCGACTTCGCGGAGATCGTCCGCGGACTCGGCCTCGATCGCCTCCCGCTCGCCCTCCAACGCTACGACACGAGCATCTCCCGCCCACTCCGCGATCCCCTCCGCGTCATGGGCGATGACGACGCGCACGCCCGCGTCGCGGCGCATGTGCTCCAGCCGGGCGGACGGGTACTCGCGGTCCAGCGGCACGTACGCGCCCCCCGCCTTCAGGATCGCCAGGAGCGCGACGATCACCTCCGCCGAGCGGTCCAGCGACACGCCGACGCGGCTCTCGGGCCCCACCCCCAGCGCCCGCAGCCTGCGGGCGAGGCGGTTGGCGCGCGCGTTCAGCTCGCCGTACGCCAGCTCGCCCCCGTCCCAGCGGAGGGCGGGGGAGCCGGGGGAGGAGGCCGCGTGCGCCTCGAACAGCCGGTGCACGGAAGACCGGGGGTAGGGCCGGGAGGTGCGGTTCCACGCCTCCACGACGAGGGCGCGCTCCGCGGCGGAGAGCGGGTCGAGCGCGGTCGCCGCGTCGTCGTCTCCCGCGGCCAGCCGGCGCAGCACCGTCTCGTAGGCGGCCAGGAGGGCGCGCACGCGGGGCGGGTCCAGGCGCAGCGCGTCGTAGGTGGCGGTGGCGCGCATGCCATCGCCGGAGGGCGCCACCACCAGCGACAGCGGGTAGTTGGTGCGCTCCGCGGCCCGCGCGTAGGTGACCGCGAAGGGCGGCGGCTCTCCCCCGCCCCCGGGGGCGCCCAGGGGGAAGTTCTCGTAGACGAACAGCGTCTCGAAGAGCGGCAGGTCGCCCCCCAGCCCGCTCCAGGCGCGCACGCTGGAGAGCGGCGAAAGCTCGTGCACCCGCGCCTGCGACTGCTCGTCCTGGAGCGCGCGCAGCCACCCGCCCACGGAGCCGGAGGAGGGGACGCGCACGCGCACGGGGAGGGTGTTGATGAACAGCCCCACCATCTCCTCCACCCCCGGCAGCTCCGGCGGCCGGCCGGACACCGTGGTGCCGAACACCACGTCGCCTTCGCCCGCGTAGCGGGCCAGCACCGCCGCCCACGCCGCCTGCGCCAGCGTGCTCGCCGTCACCCGGTGCCGGCGCGCCGCACCGACGATCCGCTGCACCAGGTCGGCGGGGATCGGCGCCGTCTCCTGGCCGTGCTCCTCGGCCGGGCGGCCGGCGCGCGCGGGGGCGCGGTCCAGCGGGAGCGGGGTGGGCGCGTCCAGCCCCTCCAGCCGCCGGCGCCAGAACGCCTCGGCGGCCCCCTCCTCCTGCTTCCCCACCCACGCCACGTAGTCGCGGAAGGCGGGGCGCCGGGGGAGCGCCGCCTCGCGCCCGTCCAGCTCCGCGCGGTACGCCGCCGCGAAGTCGCCGAACACCAGCCCCAGCGACCACCCGTCCAGCAGCAGGTGGTGCTGGCTGACGAGGAGCCGCCACTCGCGCTCCCCGAAGCGGGCCAGCGCCAGCCGCAGGAGCGGCGCGCGGCGGAGGTCCCAGCCGTCCGCGCGGTCGTCCTCCACCAGCGCCGCCCACCGGCGCTCGCGCTCCCCGGGCTCCAGGCCGCTCCAGTCCTCGGCGCGCACCGGCAGCGCCACCCGGCGGAAGACGATCTGCATCGGCTGCCGCACCCGCTCCCACACGAAGCCCGTGCGCAGCGCGGGGGTGCGGTCCACCACCGCCTGCCAGGCGCGCGCGAAGGCGCCGGGGTCCACCTCGCCCTCCAGCGCCATCACCACCTGCTCCGCGTAAACGTCCGCGTGCGGCGAGTGGAGGGCGTGGAAGAGCATCCCCTGCTGGAGGGGGGTGAGCGGGTACAGGTCCTCTACGTTCTCGCGGTTCATCTATGACGTCTCACGCAACTACCGGCGACAGGTCGTCGCCCAGCTCCTCCAGCAGGGCGGCTAGCGCCTCGTCGCGCATCCGGTCGATGCGGGCGGCCAGGTCGCGCAGGCGCGGCGTCTCGAACACGGCGCGCAGCGGCAGCTCCACGTCGAGCCGCGCCAGCACCTCCGCCGCCAGCCGCATGGCCAGCAGCGAGTGTCCGCCCAGGGCCAAGAACGAGTGCCCGGCGCCCACGCCGTCCATCCCCAGCAGCTCCTCCCACAGCCCCGCCAGCACCCCCTCGGTGGGCGTTTCCGGCGGCAGGAACTCCACCGCCGCGGCCGCGGCGAAGTCGGGCTCGGGGAGGGCGCGGCGGTCCACCTTGCCGTTGGGCGTCAGCGGCAGCGCGTCCAGCGCGACGACGGCGGCCGGCAGCATGAACTCCGGCAGCAGCCCGGCCGCGTGGTCCGCGAGGGCCGCCCGGTCCACCGCGGCGGGAGTCACGTACGCCACCAGCCGGCGCAGCTCCCCGTCTCCACGCAGCACCACCGCCGCGTCGTTCACGGACGGGTGGGCGCGCAGCACGGCCTCGATCTCCCCCGGCTCCACGCGGAAGCCGCGCACCTTCACCTGCTGGTCGATGCGGCCCAGGAACTCGAGGACCCCACCGGCCCGCCACCGCACCCGGTCCCCGGTGCGATACAGCCGCCCGCCCGGCTCGCCCCCGAACGGGTCGGGGACGAACTTCTCCGCCGTCAGGCCGGGGCGGCCCGGGTAGCCGCGCGCCACCCCGTCGCCGCCGACGTACAGCTCGCCGGGGGCGCCCACGGGAACGGGGCGCATCTCCCCGTCCAGCACGTAGTGCCGCGCGTTGGCCAGCGCCCGGCCGATGGGGATCGCCCCGCCGTCCAGGTCCTCCGGCCGCACGAGGTGGCAGGTGGTGTAGGTGGTGGCCTCCGTCGGCCCGTAGCCGTTCACCAGCCGGGACCCCGGCAGCAGCTCCGCCGCGCGCGCCACGTGCGGCGGGGAGAGGACGTCGCCGCCGGCCAGG
>DASUNK010000118.1:0-4604 GCA_036277195.1 Longimicrobiaceae bacterium
TACTTCGACCCGGTGGCGCTGGAGCGCACCCTCACCCGGATAGACGCCTCGGCCGCCACGCCGCGCGGGGCGCTCCCGCTGGACCGCACGCAGCTGGTGCTGGTGAGCGGGGTGGGCGGGCTCCCCGGGAACCCGCGCGGCTCCGGCGAGGGGCCCGTCGTCTACGCGGGGTGGCAGCAGGACACCTTCCCCGCCGCGCGCGAGCTGGGCGAGGAGCAGCTGCGCGGCTCGGTGGTGGTGGTGCGCTACGGCCCCGCGCCGGGAGTGGAGGGCGGGCGCAACCGCTTCGGGCTGGGCGGGCTGGTGGCGCCCAGCTCGCCGCACGCCGCGGTGCTGCTGGTGTCCGAGGGGCCGCTGGCGGAGTTCTGGGAGTACGCGGGCGACATCGCCCGCAACGGGAGCGTGGCGCGCCGGGGCGCCGCCCAGGCCGCGGCGGGGCAGGGGGGCGGCCCGCCCGTCTTCCTCATCTCCCCCGCGGCGGCGGAGCGGCTGCTGGGCCGTTCGCTGGAGGGGTGGCGCGAGCCGGCCGCGGGGCTGGGCACCTTCCGCTACGCGCTCACCGAGAGCCGCGGCGAGGTGGAGGCCTTCAACGTGGTGGCGGTGCTCCCGGGGAGCGACCCCACCCGCGCCGGCCAGTACGTGGCCATCGGCGCCCACTACGACCACGTGGGGGTGGGGATCGCCGTCGACGGCGACTCCATCTACAACGGCGCCGACGACGACGCCTCGGGAATCAGCGGGGTGCTGGAGATCGCGGAGCGCTTCGCGGCCGCGCCCCCGCCGCGCTCCCTCCTCTTCGTCTGGCACACGGCCGAGGAGAAGGGGCTGCTGGGCTCGGAGCAGTTCACCGAGAACCCCCCGGTGCCGCGCGACTCCATCGTCACCTAGCTCAACATCGACATGATCGGCCGCAACCACCCGGACTCGCTCTTCCTGGTGGGGTCGCGCCGCCTCTCCACCCAGCTCGGCACGCTGGTGGAGGCGGTGAACCGGCGCCAGCCGCAGCCGCTCTCCTTCGACTACACGCTCGACGCTCCGAACCACCCGGAGATGATCTACTGCCGGTCGGACCACTACAACTACGCCCGCTACGGCATCCCCATCACCTTCTTCACCACCGGGCTGCACGACGACTACCACAAGCCCTCGGACACCCCGGACAAGCTGGACTACGCCAAGCTGGCGCGGGTGTCGCGCCTGATCGCCGACATCGCGGCCGAGGTGGCGAACCTCCCGGTGCGCCCCGCGGTCGACCGACCGGTGCCCCCGCTCGGCACCCCCTGCAGCGGCTGACGCGCAGCACCGGAGACGAAAAAGGCCGCCCCCCCGGCTGGGGGGCGGCCTCTTCCATTTCACTGCCTGCCGTCAGGAGATCGCCCAGAACCCTTCCAGCGCGGCGCCGTCGGGGCTCTCGCGCAGCTTCTCGAAGGCGCGGTTGCGGATCTGGCGGATGCGCTCGCGCGTCACCCCCAGCAGCGAGCCGATCTCCTCCAGCGTCCGCTCCTCGCCCTCGTCGAGGCCGTAGTAGAGGTAGAGGATCTTGCGCTCGCGCTCCGTCAGGTACTTCTCGAACATCTTCTCGAGGAACTCGCGCCGCGCCTGCGACTCGACCTCCTCCTCGATCTGGTCCGCCTCGTAGCCGGCGAAGCGCTCGCCGAAGGAGGCGGAGTCGCGGTCGCCGCGGTCCAGCGGGGCGTCCAGCGAGAGCTCGCTGGCCGCCACCCGGCGCAGCGCGCGGATGGTGTCCACCGGCTCGCCCATCTCGGCGGCGATCTCCTCGTCCGTCGGGGAGCGGCCGAGCTGCTGGGTGAGGTGCGTATCCACGCGGGAGAGCCGCACCAGGTTGGAGTTCTGGTTCAGGGGGATGCGCACCGAGCGCGTCTGCTCGGCGAGCGCCTGGAGCACCGTCTGGCGGATCCACCACACGGCGTAGGAGATGAACTTGACGCCCTTGTCCGGATCGAACTTCTTGACCGCCTTGAGCAGCCCCTCGTTGCCGATGCACACCAGCTCGGCCAGGCCGAGCCCGCGGCCCTGGTACTTCTTCACGTAGGAGATGACGAACCGGAGGTTGGCCGTCACCAGGCGCTCGGCGGACGCCTTGTCTCCTGCGCGCGCCCGGTGGGCGAGCGCGCGCTCCTCGGCGGGATCATCGATCAGCGGGTACTTCTCAACGTCGTGCAGGTACTGGTCGAACGAATCGAGTGCCCGTGAGGTTACGAACATGTGCCTCGTCCCTTTCGGAGAAAGAACAAGAGCAGCGAGCCTCGGTGGTGTACGAGGGCTCGCTGCTCTCCGTTACGCGCTCGGGCCGTGTGTCGGGAATCCCGTCATAACCGGCGAATCTAGACCGTTCACCCGGGAAAGTCAAACCCCGTGGACACCCGGGGCTGCCATCCTGGCACCTGTTTCCCCCGTATCCCCCGCCCTCGCCACGACTTGCACGGACGCCTGCGGAAACGGGGGCGAAGGGGCTCCCGCGGCGCCGCAGGAAACGGGCCGCGGCGGTCACTCCAGCGTGCCGAGCGCGAGCGCCGCGTTGATGCCGCCGAAGCCGAAGGAGTTGGAGACCACCCGCCGCACCGGCCCCCCCTTCCCCCCGCCGGTGACGTACGAGAGGTCGCACCCCTCGCCCGGGCATTCCAGGTTCAGGGTGGGGGGAATCCACCCGCGCTGGATGGCGAGCGCCGAGACGGCTGCCTCGATGGCACCCGTGGCTCCCAGGCAGTGGGCGGTGTACCCCTTGGTGCCGCTGACCGCCACCCGGTCCGCGTGCTCGCCCAGCACCTGGCGGATGACGCGGCTCTCGGTGGAGTCGTTGAGCGGGGTGGACGAGCCGTGGGCGTTCACCCAGTCCACCTCGGCGGGGGTGACGCCGCCGGTCCGCATGGCGCCGGCCATGGCGCGCGCGGCCTGGCTGCCGTCGGGGCGCGGGGCGGTCATGTGGTGCGCGTCGTTGCTGGTGCCGTAGCCCAGCAGCTCGGCGTAGATGCGCGCGCCGCGGGCCCGCGCCCGCTCCAGCTCCTCCAGCACCAGCACGGCCGAGCCCTCGCCCATGACGAAGCCGTCGCGGTCGCGGTCGAAGGGGCGCGAGGCGCGCCCCGGGTCGTCGTTGCGGGTGCTCATGGCGCGGATGATGGCGAAGGCGCCGTAGCAGAGCGGCGCCAGCGGCGCCTCGACGCCGCCGGCCACCATCACGTCGGCCTCGCCCTCGCGGATCTGCCGCCAGGCGTCGCCCAGGGCGATGGCGCCCGAGGCGCAGCTCATCCCGTTGGTGGAGTTGGGGCCGGAGAAGCCGAACTCGATGGCGATGTTGCAGCTGGCCGAGCCGTTGAACACGGCCAGGGCCAGCATCGGGTCGACCCCGCGCACGCCGCGGTGCACGAAGTTGACGAGCTGCCCCTCGGCGTAGGCCACGCCGCCCAGGGCGCTCCCCATCTGCACGCCCACCCGCTCGGGGTCCACGGCGGCGGGGTCGATCCCCGCGTCCTCGAGCGCCATGCGGGCGGCGGCCACGGAGAACTGGGCGTAGCGCTCCAGGCGCCGCGCCCGCTGCCGGTCCATGAAGTCGGCGGGCTCGAAGTCGTCCACCTGCGCCGCGATGCGCGAGCGGAAGGGGGAGGCGTCGAAGCGGTCGATGCCCCGCACGGCGGACTCGCGCCGCTGCAGCCCCTCCCACAGCCCTTCGACCCCCGAGCCGATCGGGGAGATGACCCCGATGCCGGTGATGACCACCCGGCGGGGGGTCTCGGGGCGCTCGCTGCCCTCCGAGCCGTTGCTGCCCTGGTTCGCCATTCGCTGCCACCCGGGAAGGAAAAGCAGCGCGGGAAGGCTTCGCCGCCGTCCCGCGCTCGTGCCTTCAACTTACGCGCTCTCCCCTGTACACCACAGGGGGGCGGAAGGTGCGCCGGCTACGCCGCGGCGCTCTCGACGTGCCGCTTGATGCCGGCCAGGGTGCGCGAGGCCACGGCGTGGATGAACACGGGGCCGATCACCGCGCCCGCCACCGCGCGGCGCAGCACGCGGGGGAGGGGCCAGCGCGGGCCCTCCTTCCAGTCGTGCACGATGCGGACGCGGGTGGTGCCGTCGCCCAGGTCCTCGAAGCTCCACTCCACCTCCATCCCGGTGGTGATACCGTCCACGTGCCGGTAGAGCACGGCGGGGCGCCGTTCGTCCACGCGCATCTCCGAGGCCCACCACACCGGCCAGGGGAGGGGGCCGAAGGCGCGCCGCGCGGCCATCTCCACCCGCCCGGTGCCGAAGCCGTCCTTCCGCTGGAAGCGCACCCAGCGGTAGTGGGGGAGGCGCTCGGGCCAGCGCTCCACGTCGGCCCCGGCGCGGAAGCACGCCTCCACCGGGGCGCGCATGACGGTCTCGTCCACCGTGTACATCAGTGCGAAAGTGCGAGAGTGCGAGAGTGCGAAAGTGCGAAAGTGCGAAAGTGCGAAAGTGCGTCCCGGAGCCGTCGGACAACCCTCTCCCGGAACGGGGGAGGTGGCGAGCCTGGGCGAGCCGGGTGGGGGCCCTACCGCTCCACGAAGTCGTCGTCCGCGCTGAGGCCGCGGCAGAAGGCGGCCACCAGCCGCACCGCGGCGTCCAGGTCG